>JABEVH010000248.1 GCA_013043915.1 Pseudomonadales bacterium | reverse complement strand
GGCCGGGTTACCCACCACCAGAACTTTTACCTGGCGACTGGCGACCTTGTTCAAGGCCTTGCCCTGAACCGAGAAAATAGCAGCATTGGCTTCCAGCAAATCCTTGCGTTCCATACCAGGGCCGCGTGGGCGTGCTCCGACCAGCAGGGCGTAATCGACATCCTTGAAAGCCACTTCGGGATTATCCGTCATGACGATGCCCGCCAAGGTTGGAAATGCACAATCATCCAGTTCCATGGCAACACCCTTAAGGGCGTCCAGAGCAGGGGTGATTTCGAGCAGCTGTAAAATAACCGGTTGATCCGGACCCAGCATGGAACCAGAAGCAATGCGGAACAATAGGGAATAGCTGATCTGACCTGCGGCACCGGTAACAGCCACGCGAACGGGACTTTTCATGGGCAACTCCTAAGCTCAATGATGATAGGTTGCAAAAATGCCTTAGGATTGTACACGCCGAATGGCGTTCCTGCACGTTGGAATCCTTAAAATTGCGGTAGAATACGGACCAGGTGATTAGAGTTTCCCTTCATGCTCATACGCAAGCTGTTCGATTTTGAGAGTGCACATATAGTCCGCAACTGCTCGACCGATCGTTGTCGCCGTTCTTTACATGGCCATAGCTACAAGGTTGAAGTCCTGCTGGAAGCTCACGCGCTTGATCATGGACAAATGGTGTATGACTTTGGTTTGATGAAAGGCCATATTCGGGACCTCATTGATGCTTTTGATCATGCGGTGACATTTTGGGATCGCGATGACGAGGGCTATAAGGAGTCCTGTCAGCGTTACAGTGCTCGTTGGGTGAGTGTGCCGGTATCGCCTTCAGCCGAACAGTTTTCTCGCCTCTTTTTTGTAATGATCGATGCCATACTTAAACAGACCCAGATGCGCAACGGTGAAGGCGATGTGGTTTTGCATTCCATCATCGCCCATGAGACCGAAAGCGGTTATGCCCAGTGTTTTCGAGAGGATGCTTACAACCCTCGCATGGGGCTTATCGCACTAAACCAGATTGTTTTTTCTGCGCAGGTGCGTGAAGAGTGGAGCGATCCTCTGTTCTATGAACGTCTCATCAGCGGAGGCACGTTTACCAATCCTGACCCTTTGCATCAGGTGCGTATACCGGATTAGACCTGTAATTCAGGTCTGTCCTTAAACTGTTGTAGACATTCCGGGTTAGCCAGGGCCTCGACGTTATTAACCGGTTGACCGTGTATGACCTGACGTACGGCCAGCTCGGCAATTTTTCCGGAACGGGTCCGAGGCAAGTCAGTCACGTGTACAAAGACGGCTGGAACATGTCGAGGACTAGCACCTTCCCTGATGATTTGGCGTAACCGGGTCTGCAGGTCATTTGTCCACGGACATTGATCAGCGAGACGAACAAAAAGAACCACGCGCTCATCCTGATCCCAGCGTTGACCTACCGCCAGAGATTCGAGAATTTCAGGCAAACGCTCAACTTGCCGATAAATCTCGGCAGTCCCTATACGTACTCCACCAGGATTGAGTACCGCATCAGAACGACCATGGATAATGATGCCTCCATGCGCTGTTTCCTCAGCATAATCTCCATGTGCCCAAATACCGGGGAATTTTTCAAAATAAGCAGCTCGGTAACGCAGGCCATGTTCATCGCCCCAGAACCCTAAAGGCATGCTAGGGAACGATCGAACGCAGCAAAGCTCACCTTTTTGACCCACGTTTAAGCGTAAGCCTTGATCATCGCGAATTTCAACGGCCATGCCCAAGCCTTTACTTTGCAGTTCTCCACGGTAAACAGGTTGTGTCGGATTACCTAAAGCAAAACAGGAAATGATATCCGTCCCCCCCGAGATACTGGTTAGTGCAAGATCAGCCTTGATATCACGATATACATAATCAAAGCCTTCGTGGGCCAACGGAGACCCGGTAGACATCAGCGTACGCAGGTTAGCAAGGTCATGGGTAATCCGTGGTTTAAGTCCAATTTTTTCTGCCTGGCTTAGATACTTGGGACTGGTGCCTAGGTGTGTCAGCTGTTCCTGAGCGGCGATATCCCACAGACGGGTTTCCGGGTGAAAGGGGGAGCCATCGTAAAGTACGATCGTGGCTCCAAGGCCTAAACTACTGATCAGCCAGTTCCACATCATCCAGCCACAGGTGGTGAAATAAAATACTTTATCTCCGGCATGCACATCAGTATGTAATGCCAGCTCTTTCAGATGTTGCAGTAAAGTCCCTCCAGCTCCATGCACGATACATTTGGGTACACCGGTGGTTCCCGATGAATACATGATATAGAGTGGACTGGCAAAGGGTAGGGTGGTATAGGTCAACGGTTGTGATGACCGAGGCAACGATTCCCATTCCAGGACATGGGCTGCAGAATAAAGGTCGCGATTACAAAACAGCAGGTTTTGTACACTGGGCAAGGCTGCTTGCAAGTTTAAAAGTTTACGGCGTGTTTCCTGTCGTTTACCTGCATAAAAATAATGGTCGCAACCGATGAGGAGACGTGGCTGAATTTGTCCAAAACGATCTAGCAAGCCCTGTAAGCCAAAATCAGGTGAGCAGGAAGAAAACACGGCGCCTAAAGAAGCACAGGCCAACATGCCGACCACAGCCTCTGGCCCATTGGGTAATACAGCCGCCACGCGATCACCTGCGCTAATACCCTGTTGCTTCATCCATGCGGCCAGCCGGCTCACTTCCTGGCGCAAGTTTGGATAATCGAGTTGTCGGCGTTGTCCGGTTTCATCATGAGCAACCAAGGCAACGCCTTCATGTTTTAACAGATGTTCAGCAAAATTTAATTGTGCGCCTTCAAACCAACGCGCACCAGGCATCTGGTCATGCTCCAGCACACTATTCCACGGCGACATATGCACATCGAGAAAACTCACCAGGGCTGACCAAAAATCTTCGCGATGCGCAATGGACCAGGCATGCAGGTCAGCACCAGGCTGATGACCTTGCTGGATAAGATAATGAACAAAAGACTGCCAACGCGTATGAGCAACTCGCGACGGATCAGGAGTCCAAAGCGGTGGTGTCATTTTAAACCTCCTTCCAATGCATCAAGGATTGTCCCGATTGCACCAGATCTCCCGGGCTAACCATAACTTCTCCAACGCAGCCATCGCGGCTAGCGGTCAATCTATGCTCCATTTTCATGGCTTCAAGCAGGAACAGGGTGTCGCCGATATGCACCTGCATGCCAGGCTGAACACTGACTTCAATGACACGACCGGTCATCGGGGCTTGGGTGCCTTGCCCTCGATCCGCGGTGTCAGCTTGAGAACGATGGCGAACCAAGGTACAGATAAACGTTTGACCCTGGTGAAACAAGGTTATGTGATCACCATCAATATGGACATCGCAGGCTGTGCGCCGCCCTTCATGTTCAATGTGCAAGCGAGAGCCCTCGTAGTCGGCGCGTAGCTGGCCTTGCAGTGAGCTGAGCTGCCAATGAATTTGGGTCCCCTGCATCAACAGCACCACCTGCACAGGTTCATCATCCTGGCTAAGGCGTAGTGTCTGTCTTGCAGGTCCTTGCATACGCCAATCATGTAATTGCAGCCAAGGCGAAGGAGGGGCTGATGCCTGGCGGCGCTGACTTAACGCTGCAGCCAATGCCGCCCAAAGCAGAGTTGGCAGCTTGTCGATAAATTCAGGCGCTGCCGTCAACTCAGGATGCCTGGCAATAAACCCTGTATCAAGGCGGGCGGCCAAGATGTCTTGGGAAGTACACAGCCGATAAAGAAATCCGGCGTTATGGCGTAGACCTTGAACCTTCAACCGGGCCAGTGTCTGGCGTATACGTTCAAAGGCTTCAGCGCGGTCCTGACCCCAGGTGATGAATTTGCCCAACATGGCATCATAGTATTCACTGACGGTATCGCCGGCCTCAACGCCGCAGTCAACACGTAAGCCAGGTTGCGGTGTCCAGGATAGTTGTGACAGATGACCACTGGAAGGCATGAAGTCCTGAGCAGGATCCTCGGCATATAAACGCACTTCAACAGCAGCTCCCCGAGCCTTGATGTCATCTTGCGACACGGTCAAAACTTCACCTGAAGCGATGCGTAATTGCCATTCAACCAGATCCAGGCCGGTGACCAACTCTGTCACAGGATGTTCAACCTGCAAACGGGTATTCATCTCCATAAAGTAAAAATTGTGCTCAGCATCCAGCAAAAATTCCAGGGTACCTGCGTTGACATAATCAACAGCACTGGCTGCACGGCGCGCTGCTGCTGCCATGGCTTCACGCACAGCATCAGGGATGCCAGGTGCAGGCGCTTCCTCCAAAACTTTTTGATGGCGGCGCTGCAATGAGCAGTCTCTATCCAGCAGGCTGAGGACATGCCCATGCTGATCAGCCAGTACTTGCACCTCGACATGACGCGCCGGGTAGACCAGTTTTTCCAGCAGAACCCGGTCATCTGCAAAGGATGCCAAGGCTTCACGACGAGCAGACTGCAAAGCTGCGATAAATCCTGAAGCATGGGTCACGGTTCGCATGCCTTTACCGCCGCCGCCAGCGGAGGCCTTAATCAACAAGGGATAGCCTATGGCAGCAGCAGCAGCTAACAAGGTGCTCTCATCCTGATCAGCACCGTGGTAGCCCGGTATCAAGGGAACTCCGGCTACTTGCATCAGTGCCTTGGCATCAGCTTTGGATCCCATGGAACGAATAGCGGAAGCAGGAGGCCCAACAAATACCAGGCCCTGTTCGGTACAAGCCTGGGCAAAATCAGCATTTTCAGAAAGAAATCCATAACCTGGGTGAATAGCATCGGCATTTGATTCACGCGCTATGCCCAGCAGGCGAGGCACATCCAGATAAGATAGTCGGGCAGGGGACGGGCCAACGTACCAAGCCTCATCCGCTAACCTGACATGGCGGGCATGGCGATCAGCTTCTGAGTAGACGGCGATACAGTGAATGCCAAGTCGCTGCGCCGTTTGCATGATACGGCAGGCAATCTCACCGCGGTTGGCTATTAATAGACGCTTGATCATGATGGGTTCTGCCATGAGGGGGGCTGCTTGGCAAAGAATGCCTGGAGACCTGACTGACCTTCATCACTGACGCGTAAGGTAGCAATGAGGTCGACGGTTTGCTGTTCTGTGAGCAAGTCGGGAGCCGGCGTCTGCGCGCGCAGCAGGGCCTTGCAGGCGCGACTGGCTTGAGGCCCTGTCAGTTGAAGATTGTAAAGAGCTTGCTCTAAAGCTGCATCAAGCTGTTCTTGCGGATGAACTTCATGCACCAGGCCTATGCGCAAGGCGGTATCAGCATCAAATACCATGGCACTCAGAGCAAAATGCATCAGTTGCCTAGGCCCGATAGCACGCAGCAAATATGGACTAATGACAGCAGGAGCCAGCCCCAGACGTAGTTCTGAAAGAGCGAAACGTGCCTCATCGCTGGCCAGGCACCAGTCGCAACAGGCGATCAGGCCCAGAGCCCCCCCCATGGCTGCTCCCTGCACCTTCACCACGGTGGGGACAGGGAAATCATAGAGGCGCCGCAACATGGTAGCCAGAACTTGCGCATCGCGACGATTATCCTCAGCACTAGCCCGGGCCATCGACTTCATCCAGCCCAGATCAGCTCCCGCTGAAAAATGCTGACCCTCACCACGTAGTACCAGCGCACGTAGCTGAGGAGCCTGGGCCACACTCACTAGCATCTCGTCGATAGCCTGTATCAAGCCAGCATCAAAAGCATTGCGCTGCTGCGGGCGATCCAGAATCAGATGCGCCACGGAACCTTCCCAGTTCAAACGAAGCATGGATATCGCCCTCTGCTACATACGAAAGACACCAAACGAGGTGTCTTCATCGCTTGTTCCCAAGGTGCTGGCCAAGGCAAGTGCCAAGACCTCGCGTGTTTTAGCCGGGGCAATGACACCGTCATCCCAAAGCCGTGCGCTGGCATAAAAGGCATGCGCCTCCTGCTGATATTTGGCCACCAGTTCCTGACGCAATTGCTCGGCAGCCTGAGCATCCAGAGGACGACCTTGCTTGGCCAGTGAAGCCTGCTTGACCTGTAACAAGACACTGGCAGCCTGCTCGCCTCCCATGACGGAGATACGAGCATTAGGCCAGGTAAACAAAAAGCGGGGTTCATAGGCTCGGCCACACATACCGTAATTGCCTGCTCCGTAGGATCCCCCCACGATCAAGGTCAACTTGGGAACACGAGCACAAGCAACGGCATTGACCATTTTGGCACCATGCTTGGCGATGCCTCCTTGTTCATAATGTTTGCCCACCATAAATCCAGTGATATTTTGTATGAATATCAATGGAATATGACGTTTTGAACAAAGGTCAATAAAGTGCGCCCCTTTCAGGGCCGACTCTGAAAATAAAATACCGTTATTAGCGATAATGCCTACCGGCATACCCCACAAGTTGGCGAAGCCTGTGACCAGGGTACTGCCCCAAAGTGGTTTGAACTCATCAAAGTCTGAGTCATCAACGAGGCGGGCAATGATTTCATGCACATCATAGGCCTGCTTGGTATCAACAGGAACGATGGCCTCGAGATCTTCTGCCGGAAATCGGGGGGGCTGAACTTGCGCCGTTGCTGGCAACAGAGCTGGGGGGCGATTTAAACGTCGTACCGCATCGCGAGCTAGGTCCAGAGCATGTTCATCGTTGTCAGCCAACAAGTCGGTCAGCCCAGAGATGCGGCAGTGCATATCAGCTCCACCTAACTCTTCAGCACTGACAACTTCTCCTGTAGCTGCCTGTACCAAGGGTGGTCCTGCTAGAAAAATGGTGGCTTGATGACGTACTACGATAGCGACATCGGCCATGGCAGGTACATAAGCGCCTCCCGCTGTGCATGACCCCATAACAACAGCAATCTGGGGGATATTGGCAGCAGACATACGCGCCTGATTGAAAAAAATATGCCCAAAATGCAAATGATCAGGGAAAACATCGCTTTGCATGGGAAGATTGGCTCCACCTGAGTCCACCAGATAAATACAGGGCAGCTTGTTTTCTTCCGCGATGGTCTGCGCGCGCAAATGCTTTTTTACAGTCAAGGGATAATAAGAGCCGCCCTTAACGGTCGCATCGTTGGCAGCAATCATACAGATCTGGCCATGAATCAAGCCCAGGCCAGCAATGATGCCTGCTGCAGGCACGGCATCATCATAGACGTCATGGGCAGCCAACATGCCTATTTCTAAAAAGGGCGAGCCAGGATCCAGCAGTCGATCAATACGTTCGCGTGCGCTGAGTTTTCCTCGTTCATGATGGCGAGCCAAAGCCTGAGCACCTCCACCTAAGGCGATGCGTTTTTGTAAGTCCTGCAGTTCGTTGACCATGGCCTGCATGGATTCACGATTTTTCTGAAAGTCCGCTTGGCTGCTATGCAACTTGCTTGCGAGAATGGCCATGACAGTTACCGGGTTTCGTTAAAAAGTTCACGCCCAATGAGCATGCGCCGGATTTCGCTGGTGCCTGCACCGATTTCATAGAGTTTGGCATCACGTAGTAACCGGCCCGCAGGCAAATCATTGATGTAGCCATTGCCGCCCAAAATCTGTATGCCTTCCAGAGCTAGTCGCGTGGAATTTTCTGCACAATAAAGGATCACGGCAGCGGCATCTTTGCGTGCTGACTGGCCTCGATCACAGGCTTGGGCAACGGCATATAGATAGGCGCGTGAAGCGTTAAGCAAGGTGTACATGTCCGCCAGTTTTCCTTGCATCAGTTGAAACTCACCTATGCTTTGCCCAAATTGCTGACGTTGATGCAGATAGGGAAGCACCATATCCATGACTGCCTGCATGACCCCTAAGGGGC
>JABEVH010000247.1 GCA_013043915.1 Pseudomonadales bacterium | reverse complement strand
GGGCTATTTGCTGCCATTCCGGCCGTACTCGCTTACAACAGCTTCTCTGCTTCTGCTGACAGCCTGATGATACGTTACGAAACCTTTGCTGATGAATTCTCAGGCATTTTGCATCGCGAAGCCCACGCAGGACAACGCTGATGGAACCGGGCTTTCGACGTAAACGCAACCGCCCCATGGCTGAAATGAACGTGGTTCCTTATATTGATGTCATGCTGGTATTGCTGGTTATTTTTATGGTCACCGCACCCATGCTGACACAAGGACTCAAGGTTGACTTGCCCGTTGCAGCCGCTGACCCCATGGCTCTTAAAGATCACCCCCCGGTCATACTCAGCCTCAAAGCTGATGGCAGTACCTGGTTACGGGTGGGGGATGGGCACGAAGAGCCCCTAAAAGGCGATGCGCTGCTGCAACGATTGACCGCCATCAAGGCTGATTCTCAGGATACCCAAGTGCTGATCAACGGTGATCGACATGTCGATTACGGCAGTGTGGTGGCCCTGATGTCACGCCTGCAGCAAGCGGGAATACATGATGTAGGCCTGCTCACCCAGCTGGAAGATCCACACACGCCATGACGGATAGTAGCCCTTCACGCTATACGCAAAGCCTGCTGCTGGCATTGCTGGTTCATGTCGGTATTTTGCTTTTATTAGTTTCCTCGCCAGCATTCAGTCCCCCCGAAGTCGACAATACTTCGAACATTCAGGCGGTCATGATGGCCCATGTGGCTCATACCGCTCAGAAAACGCCAACAACGACCGTGGCACCGACCACACCAGCTTCTGTCGTCCATCCTCAGGCCAGCCCACACCACACCACACCGCCGCCCCCGATTCATGGTGAAGCTGGCGTGGTTCAGCATATCACCCCACCTGCCCCGGTTCCGCAGCGACCTGAGGTCACGGCCAGCCAAGTGCAGGGACCACGCAGCCCTGATCGCGTACCTGCGATCAAACGGCCTCGCCCTTCTCATATCGATCAACATCAGGCTGATCAGGAGCTGAAAGATATTGATCAGGAGGCCAGCCAACTTGATGCACAACAAAAAACAGCAGCGATCAAGGCCGCCCAAGCCGTTCAGGATGCCCAAGTACAAAGCGAAGCCAACCGGCTAGCCCAACAACAGCAAGCCCAACTACAGGCTAATTTGATCAATGCCTACCGCAATCGCATTATCGCGTTGATTAAACAACACTGGACTCAGCCCCTGTGTGCCGACCCCTCCATGTCTGTTTTATTACGCTTACAACTCTTACCGGATGGCACAGTGGTCAATGTCACCTCCATCAAGCCCAATAGTTGCCTGGATCTATCGGTACGCAATGCCATCGACAGCGTTGCAAGGCTACCCGTTCCTGAGGACCCCGTTCTTTTTGAACACTATTTTCGTAGCACCACGCTACGTTTTCGCCCCCTGGACAACGATTAATGCCAACTATCATGTAGATTGGACTAATATGTGAACTATGAACGGTTTTTAATACTTATCATGGATGGACATTTCAAACTGAGACGGCATAATACGCGCCATGCTCACAGCACTGGCCGTACCATGTATCAATTTTCAAGTTGGCTTGGCCTGATACTCGTTGTACTTAGCCTTTCCTCCAGAGCCGATTTTGTGATTGACATTGTAGGTGGGGCTGATGATGCCACTCCTATTGCCGTCGTGCCTTTTGGCGGAGCGGCTATTGATGATAATCCAGGCAATATCATCAACAATGATTTAAAAAATAGCGGTGTTTTTAAAACTTTACCCCCTACCAGTTTTCCTGCCCAACCCACTTCTTCTGCGGAAGTCTTTTTTCATGATTGGCAACATATAGGTAGTGATTATCTGGTCGTAGGCAATACCGTAACCTCGCCTTTAGGCCTGTACAGCATGCATTATGAATTACTCTCTATTTCTAGCCATAAGCGCATCATGGGCGAAACTCTTACGTTGAATGCCCAGCAATGGCGTGATGCAGCTCATCAGATCGCCGATCATATATACCAGAAAATAACCGGGGTACGTGGGGCATTTGCCACTCGCATACTTTATGTAGATCGTTATTATACGCCCCATGGCAGCATGCATTTTAATCTTATGGTCGCTGACAGCGATGGCCATCGCGCTCAAGTCGTACTCGACTCCACGCAACCCATCATGTCCCCGGCCTGGTCACCTGATGCACAAAAAATAGCCTATGTTTCCTTTGAAGATGGTCGATCTGCAGTCTTCGTTCAAGATCTTCGCACACGCGCACGTGAGCGCGTTGCCTTCTTTGAAGGGATCAACGGGGCGCCAGCTTGGGCGCCCGATGGAAAAAATCTGGCTATGACCTTATCGCGCAGTGGCCATGCTGAAATCTATTTGATGAATCTGGAAAACCGCAGCTTTAGGCAATTAACGAATAATCCATCCATTAATACAGAAGCCTGCTGGTTCCCTGATGGCAAATCCATAGCCTTTACCTCTGACCGTGGTGGTGGACCACAAATTTATCGCCTAGACCTTAGCAGTGGACAAACTACTCGCTTAACTTTTGATGGCAATTATAATGCTCGCTGTACGATTAGCCCTGATGGCAAAAAAATGGCCGTGGTTCATCGTCAAAGCGGCCAAATATTCCAGATCGCCATTCAAGATCTGGTCTCGGGTGACATGACCATTTTGACCCAGTCTCAATTGGATGAGTCACCCAGTTTTGCTCCTAATGGAAACATGCTGGTCTATGCCACTCGTTACCAGAATCAGGGTATAATGGCGCAGGTATCTCCAGATGGTCGGGTTAAAGTATTATTACCTGAACGACGCGGGGAAATTCACGCGCCAGCCTGG
>JABEVH010000246.1 GCA_013043915.1 Pseudomonadales bacterium | reverse complement strand
GAGGAGGCTTATCCTCTGGATGAACAAGAGGAAGAAGCGAAGACTCATATAGTCATGGGTTGGTTGTTGGGCTCGGCAAGTGATCTAGAACATGCTCTAGAGATGTCGCTTATATCAGGCATTCTGCTCAATCATGCGGCCTCTCCGTTACGTCATGCGCTTGAATCTACTGAATTGGCAACATCGGCTTCTCCACTTTGTGGTTTAGCCGATGGTGCACGTGAACTGGTTTTCATGGCTGGTGTGGAAGGGAGTGAGCCATCACATGCTGACGCTATAGAAACATTGATACTTGATGTTTTAAGTCAGGTGGTTAAAGAGGGTGTTGACCCTGAAGAAGCAGAATCGGTATTGCATCAAATTGAGTTGAATGAGCGTGAGATAGGCGGCGACCGTTATCCTTACGGGTTGTCACTGCTTATGAATTTGTTGTCGCCTGCATTGCAAGACGCTGATCCTCTACCATTACTTGATATCAATCCGCAACTTGAAAGGTTGAGGGAGTCTATTCAAGATAGATTTTATATAGCTGGATTAGTGCACCGCTGGTTGCTGGATAATCAGCATCGGGTCAGGCTAAGTCTGCGTCCGGATCGCGGCATGAGTGCGCGAGCCCGAGATCAGGAAGACAATGACTTATTAAAAATTTCAGCTCAATTGAATGAGCAACAGCTGACTGATCTGGCATCAAAGATGGAAGCTCTGACGGAACGTCAGTCTCAACTGGATGATGAGGACGCCTTGCCAAGGGTGAGCCGAGAGGATATCCCACCCGCATTACCGGAAGAACCTGCCGTACAGACTAAATCCTTTTCATCAGGGTTGTCCTTGGGACTGGGGTATGCGGGAACCAATGGTCTTGTTTACCAACGCATAGTCATGGATATGCCTGTACTCGATGCAACGCTATTGCCATGGTTGCCCTTTTACAAATCAGTGGTCACGGAATTGGGTGCAGGTCAAGAAGGATACATGTCCCGTCAGCGACGTTTGGCAGCCTGTACGGGAGGATTGGCTTTATCAGAAGTAGCTTATACGTCCCCGGAGGATCAGCGTCAGGCAGGTGCCTATCTAATGTTGATGGGTAAATCGTTGACGCGTCATCAGCATGCCTTGAGTGAGCTCATGCTCGAACAGTTGGTATCATTACGACTAGATGAACCTGAAAGAATTCGTGAGCTTTTTCAGCAAATGCGCTTGCGCTGGGATCATAGTGTCACGCATGACGGGCATCAATTGGCTATGGGCAGGGCGGCAGCTAGCATGAGTACGTTGGCTGCCTGGAGAGCTTCTCAGCGAGGGTTGTTAGGTTTGCGATTTGTCCGGGAACAGGATCGCAAATTAGCTCAGGATGATCGTGTTCTGGAGGGAATCATACAGGCCTTGCAGGCCATACATCAGGCTGTTTTAAGCCAGGGGCGACAAATATTCTGGGTAGGGGAATCAGGGCAGGAAGATGTATTTTTACATGCCCTAGGAAGCTGGCCGCAGCCAAGTCGGCCCGGGCTGGTAACTCTTCCTGAGATGGCGATAGAGACTGCCGACTCAGAAGCATGGTTGACGCAAACTCAGGTGCAATTTTGCGCGCAGAGTTATCCTGCTGTGCCACCAGGACATCCCGATGCTGCAGCGCTGCGTTTACTCGGACCATTGTTGCGCAATCTATACTTGCATGGAGCATTGCGTGAACGGGGAGGAGCTTACGGTGGTGGTGCAACTTATGTGGCAGATGATGCTGCCTTCCATTTGCATTCCTACAGAGATCCTAGGTTTGAAGGTACACTGGATGATTTTCAGCTGGCTATTGATGGCATCATTCATCAAGCTCCCACGGACGTTCAACTTGAAGAAGCTCTGTTGGCTGTCATTGCATCCATGGATAAGCCATCTTCGCCAGCAGGTTCGGTTCTGCAGGTGCTGACAGGAGCTTTAACTGGACGAGATCGTGCATTTAGATCACAGATGAGGAATGACTTGCTGCAAGTAACCGTAGCTGATGTTCAGCGGGTGGCGAAAACCTATTTGCAGTCTGATTTGGCCAAACGCGTGGTGATCATGCCTGCAGATTTGGAGCAACGTGCTCGGGATCGAGGATTTAAAATTGAGACACTACTGTGACTACGTTAGGTTTTTTGCATGCCAATGGTTTTCCTGCCGATACTTATCGGCAGTTGTTTCAGATTTGGCAGCCACATTACCGGGTTTTGGCTTTGCCTATGCTAGGGCATGACCAGAGCTTTCCTGTGGTGGCTCACTGGCGCAAGCAGGCTGATGAGTGGGTGGCTTGGCTGCAAGCACATTCTGATTCTCCAGTTTGGGGTGTTGGACATTCGCTAGGAGCTGTGGTTACTTTTATGGCGGCCTGGTCACATCCACACCTATTTCAGGGGATAATTCTTCTGGATCCTCCTCTTATTAATGGACCTGCTGCTTATGGCTTTGCACTGACTAAGCTGCTGGGGCGTGTTGATGAGGTGACCCCAGCAGGTCGAACGGCTGGTCGGCGTCAAGTTTGGCCTGATTGGGAGAGTGCGCGTACCTATTTTATGTCCAAAAGCCTCTACCGTCATTTTGACCCACGATGCCTTGAGGATTATATGCGTTCAGGTTTGCAACAGCAGGCTGACGGTTCCCTTTTCCTCCGGTTTCGTCCTGAAATTGAAGTTGCACTGTTTCGGACTACGCCTTATGACTCTTGGCGGTATCGGCGAGCTTTGCAGGTTCCTGGTTTTCTGGTGCGTGGAACTTCTAGTCAGGTAACCACAGTAGCCGCTGCGCAACGAATGGTGCAACGTCATGGCTTAGGGTTTCGTGAAGTTACGGGAGCTCATATGTTCCCCTTGGAACAACCAGAGATGACTGCTCAGGTAGTTCTGGATTTGATTAAGATAATGCGTCATGAAAGGTGAAGTTTTCAGTCTCGATATTCCTGGCTTACATATAGAAGGGCTGCGCTGGCGACTAGGGCCACGACCGATATTAGCTCTGCATGGCTGGATGGATAATGCCGCTAGTTTTTGTCGACTTGCTCCCTTACTACAGGGGTACGATATTTATGCCATTGACTTGGCAGGACATGGTCATAGTGGTTGGAGAGCAGCCGATGTACGCTACCATCTCATCGATTATGCGTACGATGTAAGCCAGGTATTGCATGCTTTGGGTTGGTCGCAGTGTGTATTGCTGGGGCACTCGATGGGGGCTGCAGTGGCAAGTCTGCTCGCGGCGGCTCAGCCAGACCGTGTGGCTCAACTTATCTTGCTGGAGGGACTGGGGCCATTAACCTCTTCTCCAGAAAGATCCTTACAGCATTTACAAGATGCATTTTCAGTGGCAAATCAGCCCATAGCCAAGGTTTCATCGTTGGTGGATTGGAATACGGTAAGTTTGCGCCGGCAGCAAACGATGGGAGGAGTGACGCAACAGGCGGCCGAGTGTCTTTTGCAGCGTTCCCTGGAGCAGGTTGCTGGGGGGTGTCGTTGGCGCTCTGATCGTCGTATCGCATTAAGCTCTAGCCAACGATTTACGGAAGAACAAGTTCTGAACATCTTGTCAGGTATCGTAGCATCGGTGTTGTTAATCGTGGCAATAGAAGGGTTGCTGTTGAAACTTCCTACTTTAACTAAGCGCCAACAAAGCATCCCTAATCTTCAGCGTTATGATTTGCCAGGATCCCATCATCTCCATCTTGAGTTATCCAGTGTTCAGGCTGTGGCTGATACGATATTGGCGTATGCTGGTGGCTAAGTAACGGTTGTTAATGCCCGGGTTGGTGTTTGGTAAGCCTGAGGTTTTTGGGGGAACTAAAGCTGAAGCAGGACGTCTTACGTAATAAGCGTACCTTAGCGCTTACCACCGACTGGAG
>JABEVH010000245.1 GCA_013043915.1 Pseudomonadales bacterium | reverse complement strand
TAATCTTCATGATGTCGCCCTCTCTTCGATGTTGGTTCTAAGAAACCTTACTGTGGCACGTTGATGCCGTTTCGGGGAGGGGGCGACCATACCATTAAGATTGGATAGCTAGCGTACGTTTAGGATGGATAAAAAATGATTTCAGTGACCCCTGTTGTTCTTTGTGGTGGCTCAGGAACGCGCTTGTGGCCATTGTCGCGGTCAGGGTTTCCGAAACAGTTTCTGTGTCTCACCGGAAATGAGAGTCTATTTCAGCAAGCGGCCTGCCGACTGGCAGCCTTAGGTGCTAGCGATATTAATGTCTCCAATCCCTATATTATTTGCGGTGAAGATCACCGTTTCCTCGCTTTAGAGCAATTGCGTGAGACAGGGATCAGCATGGGTGCTACCTTATTAGAGCCCATAGGACGAAATACAGCCCCTGCTTTAACCTTGGCCGCTCTTGCCGCCCTTGAAGAGGGTAGTGATCCTGTATTGGTGGTCACTCCTGCAGATCAGAGCATTTCAGACCCCGTTGCATTCACCCAGGCCATGCAGCAGGCCATACGAGATGCAGCTAAAGGCAGTATGGTTATTTTAGGTATTACGCCAAATCGACCAGAAACAGGCTATGGCTATATTCAAGTTGACAGCTCGGCTGTTGAAGAACACTCAGTAGCTCAGGTCAAGCGCTTTGTAGAAAAGCCAGACGTTGACACAGCACAGCGTTATGTAAATGAAGGTGGCTATTACTGGAACGCAGGCATGTTCGTGCTTAAAGCATCGGTCTGGATGTCTGCCTTGGAGCGCTTTCGACCAGATATTGCCCAAGCTACTAGGCTAGCCTGGGAAAAACGTAGTGCAGATAATGATGCTTTGGCTCGTTTCATTCGCCCTGGCAAAGCAGAGTTTACCTCGATTCCTTCTGAATCCATCGACTATGCCGTGATGGAAATGTGTCCGGGCAATGGTTTTGCCATCAACATGGTTCCACTTGATGCGGGCTGGTCTGACTTAGGTGCCTGGGATGCCGTCTGGCAAGTCTTGCCCAAGGATAATGAAGGCAATGCCCATCAGGGTGATGTTCTCTCCTCAGGTTGCAGCAATACCCTGGTTCACGCTACCAGTCGCTTAGTAAGCCTGGTCGGGGTTGAAGACCTGGTCGTGATTGAAACGCCTGATGCCGTTCTCATCGCCGATCGTCATCGCTGCCAGGATGTCAAAGTTATTGTTAATGAACTGCAAGCGAACAAGCGCAGTGAGCAGACTCTGCATCGCAAGGTACATCGACCCTGGGGATGGTATGACAGCATCGATGAAGAGGAACGTTTTAAGGTCAAACGTATTCAGGTCAAACCCAAGGCGAGTCTAAGCCTTCAGAAGCACCATCACCGCGCTGAACACTGGATTGTTGTAAAAGGCACTGCTGAAATTACCAACGGCGATAAAACCATACTGTTAACAGAAAACCAGAGTACCTACATTCCCTTAGGCCAAACTCATCGTCTCGCAAACCCAGGCACCATTCCACTTGAGATTATTGAGGTGCAGTCAGGTAGCTACTTAGGCGAAGACGACATCGTGCGGTTTGAAGATACCTATGGAAGAAGCGATAAGAGATGACATCACCTAAAATTTATATTGCTGGTCATCGTGGTATGGTCGGTTCGGCCATCGTTCGAATTCTGCAACAACAGCAAAAAACAAATAATATAGTCACCCGCACGCATGATGAACTTGATTTAACAAACCAGGCGGCTGTGAGAGCTTTTTTTGAGTCAGAAAAGCCTGATCAGGTATATCTTGCTGCCGCTAAAGTTGGAGGAATACACGCCAATAATACCTATCCGGCTGAGTTCATCTACCAGAACCTGATGATCGAGGCCAACATCATTGATGCAGCCTTTCGTAACGGAGTGAAAAAACTTCTATTCTTAGGTTCAAGCTGCATCTACCCAAAGCTCGCCCCGCAACCAATGCGAGAAGAAGATTTACTTACAGGGACGCTTGAACCTACCAATGAACCTTATGCAATTGCCAAGATTGCAGGTATAAAACTGTGTGAAAGCTACAATCGTCAGTATGGTGAAAGTCATGGAGTGGATTATCGTAGTGTTATGCCAACCAACTTATATGGACCTGGCGACAACTATCATCCAGAAAACTCGCATGTCATTCCGGCTCTTATTAGACGCTTTCACGAAGCGAAGATAAATGATGCACCAAGCGTCACCATCTGGGGTAGCGGTACACCAAGACGTGAATTTCTCTATGTTGATGATATGGCAACAGCCTGCATACATGTGATGAATCTTGAAAAATATATTTTTAAACAGCATACATATCCTATGATTAGCCATATAAATGTTGGTTTTGATTAAGATATTACTATTGATGACCTGTCAAAAACCATTAGACAGATTGTTGGGTATCAAGGCCTAATTAAATTTGATGCCAGTAAACCTGATGGAACCACACGTAAATTAATGAATAGTCACCGCCTTAATTCCATTGGTTGGAAAGCCAATGTGAAGCTGTACGACGGAATAAAACAAGCGTATGCAGATTTCATAAATTACCAACAACACTAGAATTCAACTAACATTATGACTCCTATGCCAAAAATTGCATTGATAACTGGTATTACTGGACAAGATGGCTCATACCTTGCTGAGTTTTTGCTTGGCAAAGGGTACATCGTCCATGGTATCAAGAGGCGAAGTAGTCTTTTTAATACCCAACGCATCGATCATGTTTATCAAGATCGTCACATCGATAATGCCCGATTCAAGCTACACTATGGTGACCTAAGTGATACTAGCAATCTGATTAGGATCATTCAAGAAACACAGCCTGATGAAATTTACAATCTAGGGGCTATGAGCCATGTGGCAGTAAGTTTCGAAAGTCCAGAGTACACAGCAGATGTAGATGGGATCGGAACTCTGCGAATTCTGGAGGCTATTAGAATTTTGGGTCTTGAAAAGAAAACACGCTTTTATCAAGCATCAACAAGTGAGCTTTATGGCTTAGTACAAGAGATACCTCAAAATGAGACGACGCCATTTTACCCACGTAGCCCGTATGCTGTTGCCAAACTATACTCGTACTGGATTACGGTTAATTACCGCGAAGCATATGGAATATACGCTTGTAACGGTATTCTATTTAATCATGAAAGCCCTCGCCGAGGTGAAACCTTTGTCACTCGTAAAATCACAAGAGGCTTAGCTAATATAGCCCAAGGATTGGATAAATGTTTATACATGGGTAACTTGGACGCATTAAGAGATTGGGGGCATGCTAAAGATTATGTACGAATGCAGTGGACCTGCGCCACCACCATCACCACCAACCGTATCCACAGTATCAGCCCAAGCTGAGGCCATGGACATGATCAGCGCAGCAGACAGGGTCAGCATCTTTGCATTTTTCATTTCATCATTCCTTTTGGGTTAATTATAAACGCCACATTAAAACGTTAAACCGCACCCTGCCATGAAATCCCCTCTAATGACGAATATCAGCAAAGCACAGACAAATCCGCCAACGTATCATAGAACAAAATGGTATGAAATTTTACCTATCCCTTATGCTATCACGACTTTTTTAGGGTAAATAAGGGGGAGTACGTGATTTTTTGCACGGCTGAGGAGATTTTGGTTTCAGACCATGACACTCTGATGACTCTGTATGGCGATGGGGGGCTCAGCGGCGCTGCAACGCTTTTAGGTGAAAGCGCGCCGGGTGAATTTGCTGCTGCAGTGAGCGTAACAGGGGTAAAGGTTCACCGCGCATCATACAGGCTATCAGTTCACCCGCGAGCAGGGCCTGGGTCAGACCATGCGAACCATGAGCACTGTTGATATAAAGACCGGGGAGGTAGTGCAGGGGTTGATGTTGTCTTCGCCAGCCATGGGCCAGGTCAGCATAGGCTTTAGACAGCCAGGGAATATCGGGTACCCCGCCGATCATAGGACGATGATCGGCACTGGTAGCGCGTACAGAACAACGTGAGGTCACGGTGTTTTGTGTAAAAAGCTCAGCCAGTTCCGGGTTCAGCTGCCTGGCTTGTGCCAGGTGTTCATGGCGTTCTTGAAGGCTGATTTCAGTTGAACTTGTCCCCCGCCTGAAACTGGCCCCGGTCAGAATCAGCTCGCCGCTGCTGATCAGGTAAGTCTGATCTTTCCAGGCACCTGCCGGTGCGGCTGCCGGTATCGTTTCAACTTGTCCTGCTACCGGCTCTACAGCCAGGTCGGGCGTGAAGGTTGTCTGATGTCCTGTACATAAGATCACGGCATCAGCGGTTAAGGAACCACCCTTGGCCAGCTGCAGGGTCCAACCCTGGGCGTTGGGGAGAAGCTCCGTCACGGTATCACGCAGGCATGGGATCGTACCCATCAGCCTATGACATAGCTCGATGGGGGAGCCCCAGGCGCTACCTTGTACATGGATGACATTTTTTTTCGTCATTTCGATCAAGGCGGTGAGCCATGCAGGGTCTTGATCGCGGCGTTGATCGGCTTGCCATAGCGATGTTTGCAGTGGCAGGTTCCAGCGGCGGGCAGCTTGCCAGGTGTAACTCATCGCAGCGGTTAGCCAGGAATCCGGGGCGCTGCGCATGTCACTTAAGCGCGCACCCAGCATGCCGACAGCGTTACCGGAGGCGGCACCTGCTATGCCAAGAGAATCGATGACGGTGGGTTGTAAACCTCGTGTTTGTAAAGCAGCGGCAGTAGCCGCGCCGGCGATGCCGGCACCGATGATGACGATATGAGCAGGCTCAGTACGTGGCTGCGGCAGTTGAAAGCCTGGCGGCAACCGTGTTGAGCGCTGTGGCCTGGTGTAAATGCCACGCAGCGATTCACGTTTGCCACCAATGCCGCTGCGTTTGCTGACTTCAAACCCTGCATCCTGTAAACCACGACGCACATGACCGGCACTGCTGTAGGTGGCCAGGGTGGTTCCCGGGCGACTTAAGCGTGCTAGCTGTGCCCACAGTTCAGGGCTCCACATGGCCGGGTTGGTAGCGGGTGAAAATCCATCCAGAAACCAGGCATCGACGCTGAGGTCGATACGCGAGAGCATGGCGGTGCTGTCACCTAGCAACAACCATAACCTGATGCGCGGGATGGCGTCGATGCAATGCAGTCCCGGGCAGGCGATAGGCCAGTGTGCGGCCAGGGTAGCCGCCAAGGTGGCAAAAGGGCCAGCACGATGAGCCTCCTCCATCGTTGCCGCGGTGAGCGGGTGCAGTTCAGTCGCGACATAAATCAAAGAAGGGCCCTGATACTGG
>JABEVH010000244.1 GCA_013043915.1 Pseudomonadales bacterium | reverse complement strand
CCCCCTGTCTTTCCACAGACCACAATCTTTTCAGTGGTAGACATGGGGAGGTTTAGCTGGCTAGACCATCGTATACTCTTGGGAAGCAGGCAGGGGATCGGTTATGATGGTGTCCTGTTTTTTTAGTGATAGGACTACGGTTCATGCGCATTCAACCTCGTGCTCTGGCTTTGTCCATCAGCCTGGCACTGTCGGCCTGTATTTCTCAACCGCCTCTGATCGCTCCAGCTGAAATCGATACAGCGCTTAAGAGCCATGATCCCCAGCTGGACTACAGCGAACTAGCCGCACGTCTACAGCATGCCCATGATTTGCACGGTTCTCGCTTAAAACAAGCCCAAACTCAATTAGCCCGACTTGGCTCAGCTATCGCTCATAGAATGAGCCATGATTTGCAAGGTGATCTGGGGCATTACACCCTCAGCAACGGCCTGATACCCCTCCCCATTTTAAACGCTGCTACCCTACACGCTCTCGCCATCAAAAAATATGATGCAACCCAGTATGCCCAGACCCAGCAAGACCTTGAAACATTGCGTGGAAGAACCCAGGCACGCATCGATGATCTTGCCCAACAACGCACCAATCTTGATGAGGAAGATCGCCTGGGACACTACCGTCTGCTGACAGAGCTTATTGAACTTAGCGGTGATTCTCGTTTTGAACGCGAACGCTCCGATCTGCTGGCTAATCTGGAGAAACAGGCACAGCAAGCCATGCAGGAGGGGAATTTTGATCAAGCAACCGCGTTATTTAATGACCTGCATTCCCTTCAGCCTGATGATGCCGGTATACGTATTTCCATGTACCGGGCTCGCGCCCGAAATCTGGAAAAAACCTTCTGGGCTGATATCAGCAGTAACCGAGTCACGGATGCTTTTGATCTATTTATGATCGCTGCTCATGACAAGAACTTCGCCGCCCTGCGCCCTAATCTGAGCAAATCCGGCCATGACATGATTGCCTTTTTTGTGGCCCGAGGTAACGCAGCCACCCAATCGGGAAAATTGGGCGATGCCTACTTGAGTTTTCATCAGGAACGTCAAATGCGCGAGATGCTAGAAGCAACTCCCTTGCATGAGTTACCCGAAGAAAAATCCTTTATCGACAAGATCTCTGAAAAACTCCAGGCTGCCGATCATGCCAATACTGATGGAGAAGCCCTCGGTCTGCTACTGGTCATGCGTGAATTTTCATCGGGCAATGGCGCATCCATCAAAGCACAAATGCATGTGCTCTACGAAAAAATAAAGCAACAGGCACAGCATCGTATCAGCACCGTAGCCTTTAGCAGTGGCCAAGGTGATGATAATTTTGGGGTTGCCATCGCCGCCCAGATCACAGAATCGCTGTTTCAAACCTTGCCTCACGACATCCGAATTGTCGATAACGATCAGTTCCATGCTCTACTGAAATCAGCCGGCAAGCAGGATGATGGACAACGTCCTGCTGATTATTTGATTGAGGGGCGTTTGCTTGAAGCCCATATCGATACCACCGAAGAAAAAGGCACTAAAACCATGCGAGTGACTACGGATACCGTCACTCAAACCAATCCGGACTACCAGACTTGGCTCGCCATGTCGAGTTATGAGCGCAAAAAACATCCTGAGCCACCAGCCACTGTTGATGTGGACAAACAAGAAGAGGTCACGGTCAATGTAAATCAGGTAAGAAAAATTGGATTGATGTCTGCATCATTCCGCATGGTAGATGCCTACAGTGGCCGTGTCGTTGATACTTCAACTGAAGTGGTTAAAGAAGATGACGCGGACCAAGGCAATGAGGGCGTGGATATAGGCAAGTTTCGTTTACCATTCAAACTTCCCAGCCTACCCTCAGATACGGAAATTTATGACCATCTGACGCGCAAATTAGCTCAAGCCATCGTGCATGATCTACTCGATCAGCTTCAGGATTCTGACCTACGCTATGCACAGGCTGCCGATCATGCAGCTAGCTACGGTGATCCCATATCTGCAAGCCGTTATGCGGCCTATGCCTACGTCATTACACACGAAAAGAAAAAAGACTCAAGTTCACTCGCCAATAACCTGGCTTCTTATGCAACCGAAGCTGCCAGCCTGACCCCCCTACCACCGCCAGCAGCTGTACCTATACCATGAAGTCCCAGGTGGGCAATATTCTGAGCGGCGTTTGTGTCGCGGTCATGTTACGCTCCGCAATTACTGCTCGCCTAATGCCTTATTCCAAGTCCGGCCCTACCTTTCGGACTGCTGGGCAGAATAACGCCACAGCACGATCACTTGTGTTCTGAACGTCGGTCACGCGGCATCAAGCACGGATTTTGCCATATTCGTTTATGCCAACTCCTTGGCGTTCACGTTGCCTGCGAAGATTGCTGCATGTTTCTTGACAAGCCCTGATGTTTCCTTCTAAACATCCCCATGGATAAATCCAGGGGCTTCTCGCGTAATTGGGTGAATGGCTTCCTTGCTGTTGAATTGTTGGATTATCAACCCCACGACCGCGAGAATCCCCTCGCTTTCCGTCCTTTCGGGATCTTCGATAGACCACAATCTTTTCAGTGGTAGCCATGGGGAGGAAAGCGGGAATTTGATTTTGACTTAGATTTCGCTTGCAGTATACAGAACGTAGCAATATAATGTTTTGTATGAGCGATTACACCATAAAATACAAGAACAACCTGAATGTGGTTTACTCCTGCAAGTACCATGTTGTATGGTGTCCGAAGTATAGGCGCT
>JABEVH010000243.1 GCA_013043915.1 Pseudomonadales bacterium | reverse complement strand
TCGTACTAATTGGCATTTTTCCTGAACCTCAACTAGCCTGATGGCACGGGCCTGCGGGTGGCTTTTGATTGAGGTTGATGGACATGTCCTTGCGTATGCGCGTTAGTACGGTACTGTTGTTGGGGTTTATTGCTGAAGCGGTGGTGGTAGGTGTTAGCACACAAGCAGTTTTGCCTGTGGTGTTGGCTCTCGCTATAGGTGTGGTCACGTTAGCGGTCAATGGAGGACTCATGGGAGTATGGTTCCATGAACCCTTGACAAGGGTGGCTGATAAATTGACCAGAGGTCAAATTGCAGACATCAATACGTACGGTATGCTACCTGAAATGCAAAACCTGGTGAGTTCAGCCAAGACAGCTGTCGAGCAGGGCAAAGAAAAATTGGGAGAGGTTCTTGGAGCTGCTGACCGAGTCAAGGTACTGGCTGGAGAGCTGGTCAGTGGTACGCAAGAGTCTTCTCGTGGCGCTGAGAATCAGCGCCGCGAAGCTGATGCTGTGGCTGCCACCATCAGCGAGATGGCCGAGACCATGCATCTTGTGACAGGTAATGCGAGCAGTGCTGCAGAAGCCGCGCGCGAGGCTAATCGTGAGGCTCTGGAAGGCCAGCAAGTTGTCAACAGCGTGACCGATGCCATTCACTCGCTGGCCTCAGAAGTAGAAAGAGCTGCAAGTGCTATGCAGACCCTGGAAGCGGATACTGAGTCGATTGGAGCGATTCTTGAGGTCATACGTGGTATTGCTGACCAGACTAACTTGCTGGCATTGAATGCAGCTATTGAAGCTGCTCGTGCGGGTGAACAAGGACGCGGTTTTGCCGTCGTGGCAGATGAAGTGCGCACTTTGGCGCAGCGTACGCAACAGGCTACACAAGAAATTCATGAGATGATTGCGCGCTTGCAATCGGGCTCCAGTAATGCTGTCAAGGTGATGGATGAGGGGCGTCGACAGGCTGAACTTAGCGTGGGACAGGCCAATCGTGCCGGGTCATCGTTGGGTACTATCACGCATGCTGTTGATTCCATATGCCGTATGAATGAAGAAATCGCAGATGCCATCAAGCGCCAGACTTCTGCGGCAGACACGGTCAATAACCGCTTGGGGCGTATCGTTCAGCTTGCTGATGAGTCAGGTCAGCGCACACAACAACGCATTAAGATGGCAGATGAACTCGGCGTTGCGGTGCGGGAGTTAAATCAGGCAGCAGGTTCATAATTTGCAGTAAATTTGCAGTAATATATGGCGAGGTGAAAAGATAATGGAGCCTAAGCCATGATGTCAGGACTAAACAAATTTTGGGTGGTCATAGCGATTGTTTTGCTGGCGGGATGTGTTGCCTTTCCACAACATCAAGTGGCTAACAGTCCCGTTGTGGCCCGTAGTTATCAGCAAGACCTCGTTTACGTGGAGGTGCATGCCTATCATGGCTTGCCGGGTAAGGCGGTAGCGGATGACTTGGCCTATGGGGCGATGGTGGGCCTGGCATTGCAGGCATTCCATGATAGCGGTCGCTTTGGTATGGTAAGTTTTTCAGAGGCGGATCGCGCCAAGGCGAATCAGCAATATCGCTTGTCTGTTTATGAAAATACACCCCGTGCTTGGCCTATCGTCACCGGTGTATTGTGTGTGTTTTCTTATGACCTCTTTCCTTTTTTTGCCTCACAGCACTATACCGTTGTTCTTGAGCGCATGGATGCTCAGTCGCATCAGACGCTGATGCGTACCGAGAATACGGACACCATCCATCACTATTTTGGCTGGTTGGCGGTGCCTGCCTGGATCATGGGAAAATCCACCGCAATTGCTCAAGTGAATACACTGGAAAACCAGATTCGAGCTGCGATAGCCAATTTGCCTGATAGATCAGATGATCAATAGCAGAACAATCATCGGTTGATAGCAGCGAGTACGGGTATAGACATGTGTATGGTTTGCTAACGGCCTTGCCGTGGTTGAGTTTTCTGAGCGCTGGGGTTTTAAGCGCTGGCGATAACCCATTTTATACATCTTGCTTTATCATAGTTGTTTTATCGCGTACTCCTTTGAGAGATTGTCATGTTGATACACCGTGGCGCCGAGGCTTTGACCCTGTTTCGTCGTGCTCGATTATTGTCCCGCCTGCAAAAGTTGCAGCCACAGGTGGAAGCAGTGAGCGCGAGATTTCTGCATCTGCTACAGGGTGTGGATACGATAGATAATGAGCTTGATGAGCTTCTGACCTACGGCACTGCCTTTATGGAGCAAGAGAAAGGTCAGTTATTTTTGGTCATTCCGCGCCCAGGAACCTTGTCACCCTGGGCATCTAAGGCAGCAGACATTCTGCATCATGCTGGTCAGCCTGATACGCTGGTGGTTGAGCGAGGCACTGCTTACTGGATTCAATGCAAGTCGGCGTTAAGTGAGGAGGCCAAGGTTCAGCTCGCTGCTGAGCTGCATGATCGTATGACGCAGGCAGTGTTCTATGATGAGCAGAAGGCTAGTTGTTTATTTGTGCATCAGCAGCCACAGCCCCTTGCCCGAATTGATATTCTGGGGGCGGGTCGTCAGGCACTGGAACAGGCCAACCGTGAGCGCGGTTTTGCACTGAGTGCCGATGAAATAGATTATTTGGTTGAGAATTTTTTGCGACTTCAGCGTAACCCTACGGACGTTGAACTCATGATGTTTGCTCAGGCCAATTCCGAACATTGCCGGCATAAAATATTTAATGCCAGCTGGCGTATCGATGGTCAAGAACAACCACGTTCCCTGTTTGCCATGATCCGCCATACGCATCAGACGTCCGGAGCTGGTGTACTTTCAGCGTACAGCGATAATGCTTCCGTTATTGCAGGGCATACGGCTCCACGCTGGATACGTCATGGTGACGGGCGCTACAACTATGTGGATGAGCCCATTCATATTCTGATGAAAGTAGAGACTCATAACCACCCAACCGGGATTGCTCCTTTTGCCGGAGCAGCCACGGGGGCGGGAGGCGAGATTCGTGATGAAGGAGCTACCGGCCAGGGCTCACGCCCCAAGGCAGGTTTAACGGGGTTCAGTGTGTCCAACCTGCGCATGCCTGAGTTTATTCAGCCTTGGGAGCAGGATTATGGTCGTCCGGGCCGTATGGCATCTGCCATGGAGATCATGCTGCAAGGGCCTTTGGGGGGGGCAGCCTTCAATAATGAATTTGGGCGTCCCAACCTTTGTGGGTATTTTCGCACCCTGGAAACCCCTGTGCAGGTGGATGATCAAATCAGGGTATACGGTTACCACAAGCCGATCATGATCGCTGGGGGATATGGCAATATCCGCGAAGGCCATGTGCTTAAACGAGCTATTCCAGAAGGGGCTCCCTTGCTGGTGTTAGGCGGGCCAGCCATGTTGATCGGCTTGGGTGGGGGCGCGGCTTCATCCATGAACAGCGGCAGTAGCCGTGAAGATCTCGATTTTGCCTCGGTGCAGCGTGACAACCCGGAAATGGAGCGACGTTGCCAGGAAGTGATTGATGCCTGCTGGGCACAGGGGATGAACAATCCCATCATTTCTATCCATGATGTAGGCGCGGGTGGACTTTCCAATGCTATGCCAGAGCTGGTGCATGAACATGGATTGGGCGCGCAGTTGCATTTGCGCAAGATCCCGAGTGCAGAACCAGGGATGTCGCCGGTTGAACTTTGGTGCAACGAAGCTCAGGAACGTTATGTCCTGGCAGTGGAGCCCGAGCGGCTTTACGATTTTATTGCCCTGTGCGAGCGTGAACGTTGCCCCTGGGCGGTGTTGGGTCATGCAACGCAGGAAGCTCATCTGATCGTCGATGATACGTTGCTGCAAGATAATCCGGTGGATATGCCTATGGCTGTTCTCCTCGGCAAGCCGCCACGCATGCAACGTGACGTGATAACGAGACAGGAGGTTTTGGCTCCCCTGCAACTTGACGATGTTAGCCTGGATGATGCGGTAAACAGGGTATTGCAGTTGCCAACGGTAGCGAACAAGTCTTTTTTGATTACCATAGGTGATCGTTCGGTGACCGGTTTGGTCGCGAGGGAGCAGATGGTGGGGCCATGGCAAGTGCCTGTCGCTGACTGCGCGGTCACGGCAAGTAGTTATGGTCGTTTTGTCGGTGAAGCCATGGCGATGGGAGAACGAACTCCGGTGGCCATCATTAACTCAGCAGCCAGTGCCCGCTTAGCC
>JABEVH010000017.1 GCA_013043915.1 Pseudomonadales bacterium | reverse complement strand
GGTAACATCCACACGCTCTGGTCGTTGACCCGAGAAACCCCAGCTACAACGCTTTTGGGCGTTTAGCTGCGGGAGCTTTCATTCCATTGCCCAGCCTAGGTTCATGGTCAGGATGCATAATACCAACAGTACACCTTTCATCGCCTTACCCTCGTCAATCATGAAAAACCACCTTAGCATGCCAGCATCCTTGAATTTTGATCTTGAACAACTGACCAACTGATAGTGCCGAAAAAACGGGCTTACTCCCTGAGACTTTAGTCGTGAATACCGCATCGACAGACCACACAACAAGAGCAATCAACTGCATCAATGCCTCTCTTTATAAACCTAATGACCTTGTGGAAATTTATATTGATTTGCAGAGTTATTAAAAATAAAATACCTCATTATCACTTATTGAATAATTTATGATCAGATATTATGTCAACAATATTTTACTAGGTGATTGTCGTCATGTGATGGCTCAATTACCCTCAGACTGTATATCTGCTTGCATAACTGACCCACCCTATAATTATGAATTCATAGGACACACCTGGAATGAGGCAGAAATAAAACGCCGCATGGATCGTGCCCATGAAAAGGGCAGTAAAACCCTGGTTAAACATATTCCTTATGGTAGTGGGTTAGCTGGTGGCACGCGTAACGCTAGTTGGTATAAGAGGAACAGGGCCAATATTCTTGATTATGAAAACTGGTGTTTCCAATGGGCTAGCGAACTTTTCCGGGTCTGTAAGCCAGGCGCTACCGTGCTGGCGTTCAACAGTACACGTACAGTCGCCCATCTTCAGGTGGCGCTGGAAAAAGCTGGTTTTTATGCCAGAGATATTCTGGTTTATCGGCGACCTAGCGGCATACCTAAAGGGGCCAATATAAAGAAACAACTGGAGAAGAAGGGATACCCGGATGCAGCTGCCTGGGAGGACTGGCATAGCTGCTTGCGTAATGAATGGGAAGCCATTTGTATCTTGCAAAAACCCCTCAAAAATGACTATGCATCCACGTTTATAGAATATGGCACTGGACTTTTTTATACAAAGTCATTGGATGGTGGATTTCAATCCAACATCTTGGAACACAGGGAGCGAAGAATAATCGATGATTATAATATCCATTGCACAATAAAACCTGTATCCCTTATGAAACGACTTATCGAGATATTCGTCCCAAAAACAGAGAATTGTTTATTACTTGATCCCTTTGCCGGTTCAGGGAGTACGTTGGTTGCTGCTCAGGCATTGGAAATACCCTACCTGGGCATTGAAATCATCCCTGAATATATTGACATCATCAAAAAGCGACTCAGCCTATCCGTCGCTACTCCCTGACCATCAGCCCCTTTAACCAAGATAATGTCACCTGGTTATGCAGCCCCAAGACCCAGAACTCAGGATTATGCCAGCCATTACCCTCTTGGCCATAACGCAGGGGGTGACCCCGCAAATCAGTCATTACACCGCCTGCTTCATCCAATACTGCCTGGGCTGCTGCGGTATCCCACGCCATAGTAGGCGCATGGCGAGGGTAAAAATCGATGTCCCCTGCAGCAATATCGACAATCTTTAATGAACTTCCGCGCTGTATCCGTTGAACCTCAGAGTGCTGCGCAATCGCCTGCAATAAGGCATCTTCGCCCCCTCCGTGGTGTCGGCTGGTTGCAATACGTACAGGTTGATGAGCGGATCTAGGTTGTAGCCGTAACTGACGCAAGGACCCTCCTGCCTCCTGTAACCACGCCCCCTGACCCTCGGCTGCGTAATAAATCCGACCATTCTGTGGCACAACCACCACCCCAGCTACCGATCTTCCCTGCTCAATTAAAGCGATATTGACGGTAAACTCACCATTTCTCGCAAGAAACTCTCGCGTCCCATCCAGTGGATCCACTAAAAAATAACGCGTTAACTCCGCAGGCTCTGGCTTGTATTCTGATTCCTCACTCACCACCGGTAGCCCCAAAGGCAGCAATCCTTGCACGATTATTTCATGTGCCAGCTGGTCAGCCAAGGTCAGGGGAGATTGGTCCTCCTTGAACTTGACCACAGGCAACGCTGGATCCAGGTAAACCCGCATAATAGCTGATGCTGCCTGCACAGCCAGTTCCTGCATGATCTGCACAGCATGATTGATCTGGTTGCTCTCTGACAAATCCGGCATACTATCCTCCCTAGATACTGCGTATGAATTCATGTATGGATATAGACTGGTCAAGCATCGACATCGTCATGCTTGATATGGATGGGACTCTGCTTGATCTGGCTTTTGACAATCGGTTCTGGCTGCAGCGAGTACCTCAAGTCTACGCCGAGCTTCACGGCCTCTCCCTGGAAGATAGTCTACAACAACTGCGTCAGCGGTTTAATGCGCTTCAGGGGCAATTGGCGTGGTACTGCCTGGATTTCTGGAGCCAGGAACTCGGGATAGACCTGGCACAACTTAAACAGGAAGAAAAACAACATATAAGCCTGCGCCCCGGGAGTTTAGACTTTCTTCAACGACTGCACATCAGTGGCCATGCCTGCTGGTTAGTAACCAACGCACATCACCACAGTCTAGCGCTGAAACTTGATATGACCGGTATCGGCAGCTACTTCCAGCACATCGTATGTTCACATAGTTACGCCGAGCCCAAAGAAACAGCTGCTTTTTGGATGGCCTTACAGAAGCATCACCCGCACACTCCAGCGC
>JABEVH010000242.1 GCA_013043915.1 Pseudomonadales bacterium | reverse complement strand
TCAACTGACTAAGGTCGGGGCCACCAAGCGCATTGGTGGCTCCGACCTTAGTCAGTTGAGGGCCAAGGTGGAGCGCGACTTTCTGAATCTGGATGAACACGAGCAAAGCGTACGTCAGGTTTTGGTAAAGCTGGAAAGCAGCTTCATGTTACGCCTGTCGAGTTTTCGTCATGAGCGATGAGCCTGACAAGAGTTTGAAAAAACAAATGCCCACCCTGGCTGGACAAATCGGCGTAAAGGCGGCTCGAAGGCTCAGGACTCAACATAGCCTAAGTTCAGGCGTATGGTTCGGTTTGGGGACCATGGGGCTGGTTGGCTGGTCAGTGGTTGTACCCACGGTACTGGGTACAATGGTCGGTATCTGGCTTGATCAGCGTTATAGGGGGGCTCACTCCTGGACGCTGACCCTGTTGGTTTTAGGTCTGATCATGGGTTGTCTGAATGCGTGGATGTGGATAAGCCGACAAGATCGTGAGATGCGGGAGGAAAATAAGCATGATGAATGAAATCATGGTGTTGGTACTCGTCCTGCTGGCAGGAATGGGTCTTGGCTTGGTATTTTTCGGGGGGTTGTGGTTGACGGTTGGCAAGATTGCGGCATTGCAGCAGCCGGGATTATGGTTTTTTACCAGTTGGCTGTTGCGCATGACGTTTGTGCTCGGGGGGATCTATTGGATTGGCAACGGCCAATGGCAGCGTATTCTGATATGTATGGCAGGTTTTATTGCCGGACGCATGATGGTATTTCGCCGTACCTCCAGCTGGCGAATTCCGAAGTTTGAAAAGGGAGACCGCTATGCGCCTTAGCCCGGATGAATTGGTTTTCTGGCAATACGGAGAGGTAAAACTAAACGCCACCATCGTTTTTACCTGGTGTTTGATCGCCGTACTTGTGGTGGGTGCCAAACTCATCACCCGAAGTAAGTCCTTGCAATTGCAGCCTTCGCGTTGGCAGCATCTGCTTGAACTCATGGTCACCGCCATGGAGCAGCAGATTGCTGAAGTGGGGTTGAGCAACCCCCGGAAATATCTTGGTTTTCTCGGTACGCTATTTTTGTTCGTTGCCGCCTCTGCCCTAGGTACGGTGATTCCTTACTATCAGCCCCCAACCGGTTCATTATCTACGACGGTAGCTTTGGCCTTAAGCGTCCTGGTTGCTGTGCCGTACTTCGGGATTACTGAACAGGGATGGGGAAGTTATTTAAAGTCTTATACACAGCCGACGTTTATCATGCTCCCCTTCAATATCATCAGCGAGCTGTCTCGTACCCTGGCACTGGCTGTTCGCCTGTTTGGAAATATGATGAGCGGTGCCATGATTGTTGGCATTCTACTCATAATCACACCCTTGGTTTTTCCGATACTCATGACCATGCTAGGTCTGCTTACCGGCATGGTTCAGGCCTATATATTTGCCATTCTGGCCGCGGTTTATATAGCGGCTGCTACCAGCGTACACAAGCCTGGGGCTATCCATGGATAAGTCTTTTGATGCAATACGAACCCAAAATACGGAGTTAATATGGACAGCCTGACGATTATCGCGGTGGCATCAATCTGCATGGCAGGAATCACGACAGGATTCGGCACCATGGGGCCAGCATTGGCTGAAGGCAGAGCGGTGGCAACGGCCCTTTCTGCCTTGGCGCAGCAGCCTGATGCATCTAGCACCATTACCAGAACGTTATTCGTGGGCTTGGCAATGATTGAATCGACGGCTATTTATTGTTTTGTAATCTCGATGATTCTTATTTTTGCCAATCCATTCTGGAATCAGGTTATTGCGAAGCTGGCAGGAAAGTGAAGTCATGTTGATCGACTGGTTCACCGTGGGCGCTCAGGTGCTGAACTTTCTTATCCTGGTGGGCCTGATGAAACACTTCCTCTATCAGCCTGTTTTGGATGCCATTGATGCCCGTGACCGAGGCATCGCTGCCAAACTTGCTGATGCTGATGCCAAGGACGCTGATGCCGGCAAGCAACGTGATGCCTTCAAGATAAAAAACGAGGAGTTTGATCGTCAGCGTGACGAACTTATGCGCAAAGCCACTGAAGATGCCAAGGTTGAACGACAGCGGCTGCTTGATGATGCCCGTGGTGCAGCCCATGTCCTGAGCGATAAATGCAGTGAATCATGGCGAAATGAAGTCAGTGATATTTTCCAGACTCTCAGTCAGCGAACCAGTAAGGAAGTTTTTGCTATAGCGAGAAAGACTATGACAGATCTGGCTGGAGTGAGTCTTGAAGCACGTATTCTTGATGTGTTCAGACAAAAGTTGTGTGCAATCGATGCCGACAAAAAGGCTTTGTTGTCAGCTGCCAGGGGGAGTGCACCTGGCTCGGTGCTGATACGCAGCAGTTTTGATCTGTCGGCGGAACAACAAAGTGTTCTTGAAACATCGGCCAAGGATATGTTGGGCGTCGATATGCAGGTCAGCTTTGAGACGAACTCTGCGCTGGTAAGCGGCATCGAACTCTCGACACATGGCCAAAAACTATCGTGGAATATCGCAGATTATCTGGGTACGCTTGAGTTGGGCGTCAATGAATTGCTAAAGGAGCGCAGCATAGTGCCATCACCACCTAACCCTGCAGCCGTTGCTACAGCATCTGATAAGTTAGGCCCCTTATCGACTAAGGCAGATACGGACATCGTCAAGGTCAAGTCGGCCTTAAGTTCCTGATGAATATGTTGCCCCCAAGCCTGCATGACCTATTTGATGGCGTGTTTACAGACATTCAGCAGGTAAGCGAAGCGTTGGTTCCGCAGCTGATGTTACGCGAAGTGGGTACAGTCACCCATGTTTCGACGGGTATTGCCCATGTTTCAGGTCTGCCTGGAATAGGCTTTGAGGAAATGCTTGTTTTTCCTGGTGGTATGCTTGGAATTGCCTTCAACGTTGATGTTAACGAAATTGGAGTTGTGTTGCTGGGTGACTATGCACAACTCCATGCTGGCGATGAGGTCAGTCGCACTGGGCGAGTCATGGATGTCGGCGTCGGCGAAGAACTGCTCGGTCGCGTGATTGACCCTCTGGGCAGGCCTCTTGATGAGGCCGGTTCCATGCGTTTGTCGCAACGCCTGCCGATAGAGCGTACGGCTACAGCCATCATGGATCGCGCTCCTGTCGTGGCGCCGCTGCAAACCGGAATTAAGGTCATTGATGCTTTGATTCCGGTGGGTCGAGGTCAGCGTGAACTGATCCTGGGTGACCGGCAGACCGGTAAGACGTCAATAGCTATAGACACTATAGTCAATCAACGAGGCCTGGGCGTAATTTGCGTTTACTGCGCTATCGGCCAGCGCGGTTCTGCAGTAGCCAAGGTGGTATCGATGCTGCGTGACCAGGGTGCACTGGAATATACGGTCGTGGTTGTTTCAGAGGGTAATGATCCGCCAGGCCTGACTTATATTGCCCCTTATGCAGCCACAAGCATTGCCGAGTACTTTATGGAGGCTGGTCGTGATGTACTCATCGTCTATGACGATCTTACCCATCACGCGCGCGCCTATCGCGAGCTATCTTTGCTGTTGCGGCGCCCACCAGGGCGTGAGGCTTTTCCCGGCGATATCTTTTATATCCACTCGCGTTTGCTAGAACGGGCTACCCATTTGTGTACGGAGTTAGGGGGAGGGTCATTGACTGCGTTGCCTATCATTGAAACTGAGGCGCAGGACATGTCAGCCTATATTCCGACCAACCTTATTTCCATTACCGACGGCCAGATTTACCTGTCCCCTTCACTGTATGAACTCGGTGTGCTTCCAGCTGTCGATGTTGGCAAGTCAGTATCACGAGTGGGCGGGAAAGCTCAGCATGCTGCCTATCGGGTAGTCGCTGGCGATCTTAAGCTGGCCTATGCTCAATTTGAGGAGCTGGAAATTTTTACCCGTTTTGGCGCTCGCCTGGATGCTGATACCCAGAAAATCATCGACTATGGTCGTCGAATTAGAGCTTGCCTGCGCCAGGCAGAACTGGCTCCGGTGTCCGTGCCTGCGCAAATTACCTTATTGCTTGCCTTGGTTGAGGGGTTTTTCGATCCGGTGCCTTTGGAGCAGATGGTTGATGCTGAGCGTACATTGTGCGCTGCGGCGCTGGTTATCCCAGCAGCAGTTGTTGATCGACTGGATAAAGCTGACCACCTTAGTGCCGAGGATCATGCGGCGATCGTGGAGATTGCTCGCCGAGCGCTGGCGCATTTCATGCCCCAACCAGACAGCAAAACCGTTACATGATCGAGACGACAGCTACGCTGCGGCGCAAGATCGACTCTGCGCATGAACTGCAGGCTGTCGTGCGCACGATGAAGGCCATGGCGGCATCTAGCATCGGTCAATATGAAAAATCGGTGAGTTCACTGGGTAATTATTATCATGCGGTGGAATTGGGCCTGGGCGAATGCTTTCGCGCCACTGGGCGAGAGCCCTTGGGCATGGAGCAACGAACGCCCCTAGGAACGAGAGGGGTCGTGGTATTTGGTTCTGATCAGGGCTTGGTAGGTCGTTTCAACGACACGATCGCTGATTATGCCATCAGGTTGCTGGCCGATCTGCCTGGTCAATCGGAGGTATTTGCTGTCGGCGAGCGTGTTAACGCACGTTTAGTAGCGGAGGGGCTATGTCCTGTACAAGTATTTTCATTACCGAATGCTGTTGATGGCATTGCTCCGCTGATCGGCGAGGTTCTTTTATGTAGTGATAAACATCATAGCCAAAGAGAGCTTGGCGAGCTTCATCTCTTTTACAACCGACCTGCTGCCGAGTCAGGATACACTCCGAGTATGTTGCGTTTGCTGCCTTTGGATGCTATCTGGCAGCGTCAATGTGTGGAATTGCCTTGGCCTCCAGGAAGGTTGCCAGAGATTATTGGTCATGGCGTCAGTACCTTGCGGGCGCTTATTAGGGAGTATCTTTTTGTGTCACTGTTTCGTGCCTGTGCCGAGTCCCTGGCGAGCGAAAATGCTAGTCGCCTTGCGGCCATGCAACGTGCTGAGAAAAACATAGAAGACTTACTGGTGGACCTCATGGGTGACTTCCATCGCTTTCGTCAAAGCGTAATTGACGAAGAGTTATTTGAAGTGATTTCAGGTTTCGAAGCACTGAGCAGCATGCCTAAGCGACAATAATAGAGTATGGCTAAACCTCTCCCTGCCTATCCCTGAACCCGTTGGGCTTTTGAGGTAACTACTTACAAGGACTCCCTTGCTTAAGAGTTCAGTAAAGCCAGCATTCTTAAGCAAGGGCGCCATCCTATGAGTCCGTGACCGATGGGGTCATATCAATCCCAACTGAGAGCACCTCCTGTTTGATATTCAGTGACGCGGGTTTCGAAAAAATTCTTCTCTTTGCGAAGATCCATGACTTCGCTCATCCAGGGAAAGGGATTTTTAGCTCCAGGAAACTCTTCTATGAGCCCGAGTTGTATCAGGCGGCGATTGGCAATGAAGTGCAGGTATTCTTCCATCATGGCGGCACTCATGCCCAGGATGCCTCGTGGCATGGTGTCGCGAGCATAGGCAATTTCTAGGTCGGTTCCTTCCACGATCATGGCTCGGACCTCTTCCTGGAAGGAAGTACTCCATAGATGCGGGTTTTCCAGTTTGATCTGGTTTATAACGTCGATGCCGAAATTTAGATGCATGGACTCATCACGCAGGATGTACTGAAACTGTTCTGAAACCCCGGTCATCTTGTTGCGGCGTCCCATGGAAAGGATTTGGGTAAAACCGCAATAAAAGAAAATGCCCTCAGTGACTGCATAAAAGCCAATCAGATTGCGTAATAAATCCTGGTCATGCTCAGGGGTGCCCGTTTTGAAGTTAGGATCAGCCAACGCGTGGGTATGGCGCAGGCTCCAGGCAGCTTTATTGGCTACCGAGGGCACTTCACGGTACATATTAAAAACTTCGCCTTCATCCATGCTGAGTGATTCCACACAGTACTGATAAGCATGGGTATGAATGGCCTCTTCAAAGGCTTGCCGTAGCAGGTATTGGCGGCATTCCGGGTTGGTAATATGACGATAGATGGCCAGGACAAGATTGTTGGCAACCAATGAATCGGCTGTAGAAAAATAGCCGAGAGAGCGTTTTACCACCATTTTTTCATCGGGCGTCAGACCTTCAGCCTGTTTCCACAGCTGAATATCTTTGGCCATATTCACTTCCTGGGGCATCCAGTGATTGGCACAACCATCCAGGTATTTTTGCCAGGCCCAATCGTATTTGAAGGGGACGAGTTGATTGAGATCTGCCCTGCAATTGATCATCCGCTTGTCATCTACCTGTAGGCGAGCAGCACCTGTGATGATGGGCTCAAGACCGGTGCCTGTGATGATGGCCTGGCCTGGGGCGGTTAGATCGGTAAGTCGAGGCGGCTCAGCAAAACGAAGGGAGGGAGGAGGGGGAGCTG
>JABEVH010000241.1 GCA_013043915.1 Pseudomonadales bacterium | reverse complement strand
CTGATACACGAGCCGAGGATGGCTTTGGTGGCTGCTGATCATGGTATGGCTGACCTGCACTACTTGATAAACTCCGCCGGGTTTTCTATGAATGAAGGTGGTTGGCTGATACTGGAGCATGGCTGGCAGCAAGGTGAAATAGTGCGAGAGTCCTTGCGCCATGCCGGGTGGTCAGAGGTTAGAACCTTGTGTGATTTGGGGGCAAGGGAACGGATTAGTTTAGGAGTCAAGCATGGATGACGATGAACTGCTTCGTTACAGCCGGCACCTGCTGTTGCCAAGCTGGGGTGAAGATGAACAACAGGTTTTGCGTCAGGCCAGGGTTCTGCTGATAGGGATGGGTGGTTTGGGGTCTGCTTCTGCTTTTTACTTGGCAGCATCAGGCGTGGGAACGATGCATCTTTGTGATCACGATCAGGTAGATATTTCCAATTTGCAGCGCCAGATTCTGCATACCACGGCAACTGTCGGTGACAGTAAAGTGGCTTCTGCTATAGCAGCTTTGGTGAGGCTTAATCCCGGTGTTGCTTTGGTAGGTCATGAAAACAAGGTTGATGCAAGTTTTTTGGAAGACTTGTTGCCAACCGTGGATGTGGTGTTGGATGGTAGTGATAATTTTGATACCCGCCTTCAGGTCAATGCTGCATGTGTAAAGCACGCGATTCCTTTGGTGAGTGGCGCCGCCTTGGGGTGGGAGGGGCAATTATCTGTTTATGATACGCGATTTCATCAATCTCCCTGTTACCGCTGTATCTATCCGGAAGTTCCTGAAGAAACCAGAACTTGTCATCAGTCTGGTGTCTTGTCTCCTCTCGTCGGGGTCATGGGTAGTTTGATGGCCGTAGAGACGATCAAGTTGCTGACAGGTCAGGGAGTTACCCTGACAGGTCGTTTTCTGTTGTATGATAGTCGCCGGGGTGAGTTTCGTACCCTAAAAGCAGGTCGTGATTTAGCTTGTCCTGTGTGCTGCCACCGTGATCAGGAGGACAGATCTTGCCATCCAATCCGTATGTAACCCTGGGCAATACTTTAAAAGGAGTGCGCCGGCTCGGGCAGACCGGTAGAGTACTTTCATGGGTGGGTTTGCGCTGGCTTAAAGGTGAACGCCCGCCGCTACCCCGACTATTGCGGGAAACTTTTGAAGAGTTGGGTGCTACTTATATTAAGCTAGGGCAATTCATTGCCAGCTCGCCTTCACTTTTTCCAGAAGACTATGTACAGGAGTTTCAGTCCTGTCTGGATAAGACGGAACCCGTGTCATTTGCCATGTTGCGCCGTGTGGTTGAAGAGGATCTGGGGCGCCCCTTGGGGGATGTTTATCGCTCCATAGATCCGGTGCCCTTGGCATCAGCTTCCATTGCTCAGGTCCATGCGGCTGTTCTTAACAGTGGTGAATCTGTCGTCGTCAAGATACAAAAGCCAGGCGTTGCCAATATCCTGCTAACTGACTTGAATTTTTTATACGTAACAGCTCGTGTCATGGAACGTGCTTTTCCGCAATTGCGCTTTGCCTCACTCTCTGCCATCGTTGAAGAGATACAGGCTTGCATGATGGAGGAAGTTGATTTTTTTAAAGAAGCCAATAACATACGCCAGTTTCAGAGTTTTTTGACGAGAACAGGCAATACCCAGGCAGTAGTCCCTAAAGTCTACGGCTGTGCTTCAGGTCGACGGGTTTTGACCATGGAGCGTTTCTATGGCGTTCCATTGACTGATCTGGATTCTATCCGTCGCTATGCCCGTGACCCATCCATGACCTTGGTTACAGCCATGAATACCTGGTTTGCCAGCTTGACGCAATGTGAATCTTTTCATGCTGATTTGCATGCAGGCAACCTGATGGTACTGACGGATGGTCGACTGGGCTTTATCGATTTTGGTATTGTCGGGCGTATTGATCCGGAAACTTGGAAGGCGACCATGCAGTTTATCGAATCATTAAGTGCCGGTGATATCGATACGATGGCGACCAGCATGGTGCGTATTGGCATGACCAAGCGCCAAGTGGATATTGCTCGTCTCAAGGCGGATATTCGTACCATCTATGATGTTTTCAGCAATGTGGATCCTGATGCGGTTATGGCTGGAGCCATCAATGATCAGCAGATCAATCGTGTCCTGCTAGATATTGTGGCGGTAGGTGAACGGCATGGCATTCGGTTTCCTCGTGCCTTTGCCTTGTTGCTTAAACAAGTCCTTTATTTTGACAGGTACATCAAGATTCTGGCGCCTGAAATGAATATGTTTGATGATAGCCGCCTCGATTTTGTCGTTGAAGATTTGCCCTTTGTGGCCTTGAACCATCATCCTCATTTGGATTGAATCATGATCAAATTGCACCATCTGGAAAATTCGCGCTCACAACGCATACTCTGGTTACTTGAAGAGCTGTCGGTAGAGTACGAGATTGTTCATTACAAGCGAGACCCCAAGACCATGTTGGCGCCTGCGAGTTTGCGAGCCATTCATCCTTTGGGAAAATCCCCTGTGATTACGGATGGTGACCGTGTTGTCGCTGAGTCGGGAGCTATTATCGAGTACCTGATTGATCGTTATGGCCAGGGGCGGTTGCGTCCAGCAGATGGAACGCCCGAGCTTGATGATTACCGTTATTGGTTGCATTTTGCAGAAGGCACCCTGATGCCCTACCTGGTGATGAAGCTGGTCTTTACCAAGGTGGAAACGGGACCCATGCCTTTTTTCATTCGCCCCATTGCCCGTCGTATCAGCAAGGAAGTAGGTAAGCGTTTCATCGACTCTAACCTGCATCAGATTATGGAGTTTCTGGAAGCCTATTTGTCAAAACATACCTGGTTTGCTGGGGATTCGGTGACAGGGGCTGATGTGCAAATGAGCTTTGCCATGGAAGCCTTGGTGTCTCGAGCCGCGCAGATTCAGCCTTATCCTAATATCCGTGGCTATGTACAGCGCATGCGAGCACTTCCTACCTATCAGCGCGCCTTGGAGCAGGGCGGGCCGTTAGTGCTGCTTTGAGAAGGGAGTTTGTTGAATTGCTCTGAAAACTGACTGAAAGAGTTTGGCTATCCGTAATGCATGATTGATAACGGCATCAAAGCTCATCTTTTTCCAGCATGCGGGTCAGTGTTGAAATGTCAACGCCATAATTCTTTTCCGGTTCAGGTATCTTGGTTGATGGCGCTGCTTTCGGCATTCCGAAACAACGTACTCTCGCCAGTTGCATGCGACCGCCAGCCTTGTGGTCGTCATCGCCAGGCCAGTCAAGCACTTGCTTCAAGGTCTCTGCCGACGTCTTGACCTTCTTCTCGAACTTTGGCCGACTATTGGTGTGCTTATGCGCGCCTTCAGCGAACAGAATCTTGGCCCGCAGTGCTTCAAAGCTGTAACCCCTGCCGAGCCTGTTCATAACGCGTATAAGACCATTCAGGCTCTCCGTGTACGCATTGGTGATGGGATGATCGAAGTAACCGATGATCCACGGCGTCCAGTTCTCCCAAGCACGCACCAGGTCATGGAAAGCATCTGCCACTTCTGGCGTGATCTGGCTTTTCCAGTGCAGAAATCGACCTTGGGCTTCATCGGGCGATTCCGCATCATAGATGCCGAAGAATTCTTCCTTGAGCTTGTACGCCAAACCCAATTCATCGTAATTCTTGACCCATCCCGATAGCTGTAACTGCTCTTTGTCGTTCAGGTCGCGTTCCCGTTTCAGCAGCACGAAACGGTCATGCATGAGTCCGCGGCGTTGCTTGGGTGTCAGTGACTCGCGCAAACTCTTCCTGACGCGTTCCATGGCTTCGTTGGCCATCTTCACCGCATGGAACTTGTCGATGATGACCTTGGCGCCCGGGATGACAGTCTGGCAGGCGTCCAGGTACGGCCGCCACATATCCATGGCCACATACTGAATGCGCTCCTTGCCTTCTAGGTGCGACAAATACCGCACCACGGTTTCCTTGTTCCGGTTCGGCAGTAGTTCAACAATGGTGTTGTTCTGGATG
>JABEVH010000240.1 GCA_013043915.1 Pseudomonadales bacterium | reverse complement strand
GTTTTGTGCAGTTGCTACATAATGCCGGAAGTTTTTACAGGGACGCTAGTCATGATTTAGCATTTGGCGTAAGGCATTACGTAGTGCCGTGGGTTCAAAAGGTTTATCGCAGATGGCAGATACACCGGCTTGTTGTACGGCAGCCAATCGCGCTTGATTTTGTTCGCTGGTAACCATGAGGATGGGCACAAAACTTCTGGCGCTATTTCGGATATGGCGAACCAATTCATCACCATCCATGGCGGGCATATTGAGGTCGGTGACCACAAGATCAAATTCAGTCATCGTCAGCAGCTCAATAGCGCTCAGGCCATTGTCTGCTTCCTGAAAGTGCCTCATGCCCATATCATGCAGTAAATGACGAATATGTTTTCTGGCTAAAGGGCTGTCGTCTACAATCAGCACACGAAGATCAGCGGCGTCAAAGTTTTCTAGTTCAATCTCATCTTGTTGCAAAAGCATCAGCGCATGTTCAAGGCTGTTACTAAGGTCTTCTCGTGAAAATGGTTTGCGTAGAATGGCGGCCACACCAGCTTGCCTCAATGGATCAAGTCGCTCAAAACGCGTTTCGGAGGACACCAAAATAAAGGGAATATGATCACGGCCTTCATCTTCACGCAGGCGTTTTAAAAGTATGTCCGAACTCATGTCTTCCAAGTAGAGAGAGCTGATGATGACATCGGGTTGGGTGCGATGAATGCAATTGATGGCGTCGACGCCTGTGGTCACAAAATCAAGCTGAGTTACCTTTAATTCTGAACATAATTTTTTCATCAGATGTTGTTGCGTGCTTGAGGGCTCAACAACGAGAAGTACCAGCTGTTCAATCGTTAATGAAGCCATCCTGTATCTCCCTAAGGCAGTGCATCAAGTTTAGTGTGCAGCTGAGGAGTTGCCAGCCTATCAGGATGTTCGTGATGTTAATGCTGAGCGACCTGAGTAATCACAGGCAAATTGCCAGGCACTACGCCCGGATCGACTGGAGCGGTTCAGTGCAAATAGCAAGGCTTCATGACGAGCTCCATCGCTCCATGTTCCACCCAGTTGGTTCAACCAGTGTTGGGCACAGGCAAGATAAGCCTCTTGGTCTTGTGGGTAAAAACTTAGCCATAGGCCAAAGCGGTCAGACAGCGAGACCTTTTCTTCGATGTTTTCGGAAGGACGCAATTCCCCCTGCTCGTGCTGAGTATTGAGATTGTCCCGCATATGCTCAGGCATGAGGTGTCTACGGTTGCTGGTTGCGTAGATCAGCACATTATCAGCAGATGCATGTAAGGTTCCATCTAATACCACTTTGAGCGCGCGGTAACTATCATCGCCTTCGGAAAAGGCCAAGTCATCACAAAAAATGATAAACCGTTCAGGACGCTGACGCAGTTGTGCCAAGATGCCAGGCAGGGCTACTAAGTGCTGGCGGTCTACCTCCACCATACGCAGGCCGTGTTGAGCATAGGCTGTGAGTTGCGCGCGAACCAAAGAGGACTTTCCCGTACCACGGGCTCCCGTCAGTCACACATGGTTGGCGGGAAGCCCAGCGATAAATTGCTCTGTATTTCTGCAAATAACATTTTTTTGCGCTTCAATATGCTGAAGGTCATCCAAACGTATCTGCGCATAATGGAGGATGGATTGCAGGTAGCCCTGGCCTTGGCGGGGCTGAATCCAGCAATAGGCATAGGCATCCCAGTCCACAGCTTGCGGCAGGCTGCCAAGGTGTTGTTCCAGTAAGTTGGCGATACGTCGCAATTCATGGTGTACCATGTCATCGTTCATCAATGTGGGTTCTGTTCAGATTTTAAATAATGATTATGGTATTGCTCACGCAATTGTAATTTGGATAGCTTGCCTGTGGCTGTATGGGGTAACTCGGTGACAGCCACAATGCTGTCAGGTAGCCACCAGCGCGCAACATGAGCAGCCAAGTGGTCACGCAGGGCAGCTAAATCAATGGAATCGTTTCCCGGTACAATAAGCAGTAAAGGACGTTCGTCCCAGCGAGGATGAGGTATGCCGATCACGCAGGCTTCACGTAATCCAGGGTAACTCAAGGCGACATTTTCCAAGTCTATGGAACTGATCCATTCACCGCCTGACTTGATCACATCTTTAGCCCGGTCAACAATCTGCATACATCCTGCTTCATCCAGGGTGGCAATATCGCCGGTATCAAACCAGCCATGCTCAAAAGCGCTCACGTCATCATGTCGGAAATAACGTTCCGCTACCCAGGGTCCACGGACACGAAGATGTCCAAAAGTTTTTCCATCATGCGCAAGGCGGTGGTTCTGGTCATCGAAAATTTCCAACTCTATACCAAATACGGGCCTGCCTTGTTTAAGTTGGTGCTGGTAGCGCTCTTGCGGAGGCAGTTGCATGAGCGCGGGCGTGGGGAGATTAACGGTACCTAGTGGTGAAAGCTCAGTCATGCCCCAAGCGTGTATGACAAAAGCTGAATGCTTTTCGTCAAATTCACGAATCATACTCAGGGAGGCAGCAGATCCTCCCACGACAACCCGTTTTACATGCTGCAGGCGGATATTATGTTCATGCAGATGCCGGAGTAGTCCCATCCATACCGTAGGCACGCCCAGCAGCAAATCAGCCTGCTCTTGTTCAATCAACTCCGTAAGCGAGGCGCCATCGAGAGCAGCTCCCGGGAGTATTAACTGTGACCCCATCATGGCGGCTGCATAGGGGACGCCCCAGGCGCAGACATGAAACATGGGAACTACAGGTAATACGCGGCTTTCAGGGGTAATTCCCAGGGCATCAGCACGGCAGGCAGCCATGGCATGTAAGAGTGTTGAGTAATGAGAATAAAGCACCCCCTTGGGGTTGCCTGTGGTGCCTGAGGTGTAACAGAGGGCACTGGCTTGCTCGTCAGAGAATCGAGGCCAGGAGAAGGTTTCTGGCTGTTCGGCGAGTAAGGACTCATAACAAAGCCAATCAGGAGCATGTGTACGCTGATGCGCATCATCAGACATCACAATGATGTGCTCTACCCCGGGGAGTTGGAGCAGCAATTGCTGAACTAAGTTGATGAAGCTGATGTCTACCAGAAGGATGCGATCGTCAGCATGATTGATGATATAGCGTAGTTGTTCAGGAAACAGGCGAGGATTGATGGTGTGGGTAATGGCACCGATGCCAGAGATGGCATAATACGCTTCAAAGTGCCGGTGGGTATTCCATGCCAGGGTTCCTATGCGGTCACCGGGGCCGGCACCTAAGGCTAGTAAGGCTTGCGCTAACTGGCGGCTACGTAGCGCAATTTGTGCATAAGTATGACGAACGACGGGGCCTTCGACCAAACGGCTGACGATGATTTGATGCCCATGCTGGGCAGCAGCGTGTTCGAGCAAGTCGCTCACCAGAAGATGTCGGTTCATCATCAATCCTTGCATGTCAATCTCCAGGTCAGCTCAGGCTGTTTATAGTTAGGTGGGCTTTTTTCTAGCATGCCATGCTTTATCATGCAAATAGGGAATTTGCTGCAAGCTGAACTAGTCTGCTCTACAATGGGGCTGTTCTGTGGGTTCGCCTCATCAAGGGTAGGGGAAGAAAACTGCATGTTGCAGGCATTTAAGATGCACTCCAAAGTTTTAATGTATACCCCGCGTATGGTTGTGGC
>JABEVH010000239.1 GCA_013043915.1 Pseudomonadales bacterium | reverse complement strand
GTGCGGCCAAGCGGTACGATTGACGGCTTCATCCATGCGCTGGACGGCAAGGTGAAGCTGAAAAAGCCGCTCAGCATCGAGGAGATGAACGACATCATCGCCGCTGGCTGGGCGGGTGAGCTGGGCGACGAATGAAGATCACCGCCGATACCAATGTGCTGGCCCGCGCCATCCTGCAAGACGACGTCGCGCAATGCCGCACCGCGCGCAAGTTGCTCAAGGACGCCACGCTGATCGCCGTGTCGCTGCCGTCGCTGTGCGAACTGGTGTGGCTGCTGCGGCAGGGGGCCAAGTTGCCGAAAGAGGATGTGGCAGTAGCCATCCGGGCGCTCTTGGACGCCGGAAACGTGGTCATGAATCGCCCCTCCGTGGAGGCCGGGCTGGTGCTGCTGGAAGCAGGCGGCGACTTCGCCGATGGCATCATGGCGCATGAGGGCAAGTGGCTGGGCGGCGAAACCTTCGTGTCCTTCGACAAGAAGGCGGTCACGCTGCTATCCAATCAGGGCGAGGCCGCCCAGCTATTGACCTAAAAGAAGGGCTGCTTTGACCGAACGTGGTATTTTTCGCGGCATCTCCAAATGCAGCCTTATAAGAACATTGATTTTAAATGGTATTTTTGTCTAATCAGTCAGGCATCAGTACCAAGAACTGGATGCCATTGGCCCTGCTGGTACCCTAGCAATTGAGACTGATCAAAACGCCATAAAAACAGCCAATTATGATCAAGCAGTTGCTGTATCACCTCGTGCTTGTCAATAACGCTTTCGATGGCCTGCTGCGGTGCATCAATGATGACAGTCAGGCGCAGGGGTTCATGCATCCAGCGCTTCCCGTCATGCAGAGATTGACGAGACAAGCCAATGCGAAGATCTCCTCCGTTGCCCTCAAATATACCTAAATTGCCTCCCACGACGTTGTGCAATACTTTATTGCCGCTACCAAAGCGCAGTGGGTCGCAGGTTGAAGCATGGTATTGCCAATTGAGGTGGAAGGACAACGTGGCCGGAGCAAGTTCAGTAGCTTCGGTGATTTTACCCACCACCCTACCTTCCACACCCTGCTGAACCAGCAGGAGAAATATACTCAGTCGTGACCCCTGGGCCAGGGCAGCAAGTGCGATGACAGCATCATTCGATTCCATGATTCCAAAAACATAGAAATAACTGCAAATTAGCAACCATCGACATGATCATGAGAACAGCCAGCTCCTCAGGGAACTATGTCGCAACAATTTCATCGTAGCTTAGGTGAATGAAATCGCTGGTGTCTGTCATGGAATATTCATACATAGGTGCCACTTTATGATGGAGGCAGTCATGAGCTCTGTCCGTCTGGTCGAACCTGAGGGAGTGTGCATCTTGAGTATTCGTCAACGTATTACGCTACTGGTTATTCTTACTTTCATCACCATTTTGTGTATAGGTGGTTTTTCGATAGATCAATCCTATAAGAATGCTATACAGGTGCGTCTGGTGACCGGTCAATCGGTACCTAGTACCTTGGCCTCGGCAGATTTGGTTTCACGCCTCAAGGATGTGCAGCTGGCGGCCATGACATTTACAACCTCGCCGGATGATTCCATTACCGCCCAAGCAAAGACGGATCTTGAGAATGCTCGAATTGCCTTGAAAAAGGCATTGGATTTACAGGTTCGTGAAGCGACGGGTGCTACGCAAAAAAACCTGACTAAGGAAGCCTCGGATGCGTTGACAGATTATATGGGTGCTATCGACGACACGGTGAAAGCTAAAATGCAGGGGCGGAACGATATTGCCCAGGCCAATTTTTTTGCCAATGTGGTGCAGTACGAGATGGTGCTGCAACAGATTGTTGATACGTTGCGGGTGGAAAAGAGTCGAATCAATGATAGTGCGATCGCCGTTCTGAATCAGAATTTATACGTAACCATCCATGCCGTTGCCTGGGCAACCGCCTTAAGTATTCTGGTGTTGGGGGTGTTTAGCATGTTGCTTTATCGTCAGATTGCCAAGCCCATTGGCCGTATGCAGTCCATGATGAGCGACATCGCTGAGCGGCAGGACTTTACCCGCCGCGTACCTGTGGATCGCCGGGATGAAGTGGGCAGGTCCATCGAAGCATTTAATGCCATGTTGGCCAAAATTGAAGAAAGCTCGTCCCTCTTGCGAGCCAAGACCCAGGACATGCAGACGATGCTGCAGCATATGCCTCAAGGTATTTTGACCGTAGCGGAGCATATGAAGGTTCATCATGAGTTCTCGGCCTATCTGGAGACAATTCTTGAAACCAAGGAAATAGCAGGGCGTAGCGTGATGGACCTGTTGTTTGCGGACACCCGTTTAGGTGCAGATACGCTATCGCAGATTGAGACCATAGTGGAGACCTGTATCGGTGAAGATGCTATAAATTTTGAGCTAAATTCCCATTTACTGGTCAGTGAAATCGAGAAGAAGATGCCGGATGACAGGATTAAGATCCTGGACTTGAACTGGTCACCCATTGTAGATGATAACGATTCCATAGTCAGACTCATGGTTTGCGTACGCGATGTCACGGAGATTAAAAAATTAGCAGCCGAGGCCAGTGAGCAACGTCGTGAACTGGAAATCATCGGTGAGATACTTGCCGTTACCCAGGAGAAATTCCATGAGTTCATTTTGAACGCCTTGCGCCTGGTGGATGATAATGAGATGATCATTCGTGAACATGCGGAAGCGGATAGCGATGCCATCAATAATTTGTTCAGAAACATGCATACGGTCAAGGGCAATGCTAGAACCTATGGATTATTGCATTTAACCAATGTGATACATGAATCTGAACAGATGTATGATGAGTTGCGTAAGGCGTACCCTGGACTGGTATGGGATCAGGGCATGCTCCTTGAGTCCCTGTTCAAGGTCAGGGACTTGGTTGAACGTTATTCCCGCATCAATGAGGTTAGCCTAGGTCGCAAAGGGCCAGGTCGCCGGGGTAATGTTGAACATTACCTTATGGTTCACAAGTTACAGATAACGGAGACTCTGCAAAAACTCGATGCAGTCAATACCTCCAGCCTGCATGATCTGGTGGCAGCTCGCGATGCCGTGCGAAGGACGTTGCGATTACTGGGAACAGAAACTTTATCAGAAATTTTGTCTGGCGTAATTTACTCCCTGCCTTCCCTGGCTGCCGAATTGGGTAAAGCTGCTCCGTTAGTACGCATTGAGGACAACGGTTACGTACTACGTACCCAGATGTCGGGTTTGCTCAAGAATGTATTCATGCATTTAATGCGCAATGCTCTGGATCATGGTCTTGAAACACCGGAAGAGCGCTTGAAGCTAGGTAAGCCTGCAGCAGGGGAGATGCAACTAGAAACTACGGTTCAGCAGAATGTGTTGCGTTTGGTGTTTAAGGATGATGGTCGAGGCTTAGCTTTGGCTAAAATTCGTGACAAAGCTATCAGCAAGGGATGGATTGAGCCCAATGAACCTGCCACAGATGAGGATATCGCCGACTTGATTTTCAAGGCAGGATTTTCTACCGCAGATCGTTTGACGGAAGTGTCAGGGCGCGGTGTGGGGATGGATGCTGTCAGGGAATTCCTCAAACGCGAGCAGGGAAGTATCGAGCTGGTATTTCTCGACCAAGCAGCGGGTGCGGAGTATCGCAAGTTCGCTTTGCATATTGTGCTTCCCGGGCAATTTGCAGTGGCTAGAGAAGAAGGAGCTTTATTGTCTTCCAACATGCGGGCCCAAGGTATAGAAGCTCAGGAAGTGGACCTGGCTAAGTCTTAGTCGTCTGTTTGAGGCAGCTGATTGTGCCGTGCCCAGCGTTGTTGCAACCAGCTGCCAAGTAACATGCATAAGACAAAGACGATGGACTCCCGGTCAGGGTAGCTGAGTCTCGCTAAAGCAGGGCCCGGGCAATAGCCGCTGATGCCCCATCCCAGGCCAAACAGCAGTGAGCCAGAAATAAGGGATCTGCTGATTTTGTGTTGCTGTGGCAAGGCAAAATAGGTGGCTAAGGCGGGATGTTTAAGTCTGAGAATCAAGGGGAAAGTGATCAGGCACAGGCCGGTGGCACCACCCAATACCATGATCAAAGTGGCATCCCAGGGGCCGATGATGTTGAGGAATGCCGTAACTTTCTGCGGGTAGACCATGCCTGAGACAGCCAATCCAAGACCAAACAGGGTGCCGCATATGAGACTTACCAAGGCTGGCAACATGATTAGAGTCCTAACAGGCCGTGAAAGATGACTGCACTGATGATGCCGGTGACCAGAAATACCAGAGTGGCAACGCCAGAACGTGGAGAAAGTCGCGCAAGACCACATACGCCATGACCACTGGTGCAGCCGTTGGCCAGTGAGGTACCAAAGCCTACTAACAGCCCGGATAGGGCTAGTAAGCTCAGTGGCATGCCGCTACGTTGTACGGGAGGGTGCCCACCGAGATGAAAATAAAGCAGTGCGCCAACGAGCAGTCCGATGACAAACATCAGGCGCCATAACCGGTCTCCTGCGGGAGACGTTGTCATGTGTCCGGCAATGTGACTAATGCCCGTGATGCGTCCATTAAGCCAAAGCATGAGCGTAGATGCCAAGCCGATCAGCAGTCCTCCGATAAGCCCGGTAAAGGGGGTAAAGTCATGCATAGGAGCGCCTTAAGGGTGATCAAAAACGTTAATAATCGTTGATTACCTCTGTCATTGCAAAAATGAGTTGCAACTAAAGGGCTAGGTAGTTTGCATCATCATCGTTAGAGTCCAAGGGTGCCCTGATAAATGTCAGGCAGATACGATCATTGATACTAAGGAGTAGCAAGCCATGAGTAAAGTTGCCATTGTATATTTCAGCGGTTATGGACATACGGTTAAAGTTGCAGAATCAGTAGCTGCTGGTGCTGCAGGGGTAGCAGGAACCGAAGTGAGCTTGCATCGTATCGATGCGGAAGGTCAGCTCAGTGATGCAGATTGGCAAAGTTTACAGGCAGCTGATGCCATCATATACGGAAGTCCCACCTATATGGGAGGGCCTGCCTGGCAATTTAAGAAATTTGCCGATGCAAGCTCAAAGCCCTGGTTTAGCCAAGCATGGAAGGATAAGTTAGCGGCTGGATTTACTAATTCTGCTTCTACCAATGGCGATAAATATGCCACGATTAATTATTTCTGGACCTTGTCGCAGCAGCATGGTCAAGTCTGGGTTGGTACCGGCTTGATGCCATCCAATGCCAAGGCTCATTCTCCGGCTGATGTCAACTGGACGGCAGGTTTTGGTGGGGTGATGACCATTTCTCGCTCAGATGCCTCAGTCGAAGAGTCACCGAGTACCGGTGATCTTAAAACTTCGGCCTTGCTAGGTGAGCGAGTAGCCAAAGCAGCAATACGCTGGGCTTAACAAGGGCCGCGTAAACCCTCGCCCCATGCGGGCGGGGAATAAGCGGTGGTTTTAATCAGGTTTTTTGACTTGGCACATTGGATTTGAGTGTTACTATCATACCCCCCTCTAGCACATGGTCACGCACCCAGAGCGGCTCGTATGTTGCCACGATTCTGGTTAAAGACGGTATGGCCCTGTCAACTGAACCAGACGCTGAACGCGAACGAAATCACCGACTACGCCCCGGGATCAAACCACCTACCGTTTCCCTCAGTTCATCAACGGCTGCCTGATAAGTCAGAAGTCCTGCCCGATTAAGGGCGGGGAGTAGTCAGTTTTCGGACAGATGCTTTAGCAAGCGCTGGAACGTTTGGGCTATGCCTGCACTGACGTTTACTTGCTGATTGATTTGATTTTGTCCTTTTTTCAACATAGTGAGAATGCTGTGTTCTTGCGTCTCATTCATGCCCAAAATGGCCAGGGCTTCTTCCATCTCAAAGTTCATGGCGTCAAACACCGCTGCGCATTGATGAATGATATGCGCGTTACTTTCCTCGATATTCTGAGCGACAACCTGCAAGCGTTGCGTCAGGCGGTGTTGGTTTTCCAGCGACTCCTGAATCTGCGTGTTCATGTCGATGCTTTGTATACGTGAATCTGCCCCCTGCAGCAGGGAGAACATGCTATCTCGCAGCTGGCCATGGCGTATTTCGTGGTCAGTGGGCATGTTGCGAACCAACAGGGATACCCGGCCATAGTTCATGATCAATCGTTTGCCAAAATCCACATAGCGACCACTCTCGTGCATTTCACTGAGCAGTTGCGACTCAAGCTCCCGCGCCATGCCATTAGCTTCCATGTTTTTGATTTCATAGCGTCCGCGTAGCTGCAGGGATGCCTGTAGTCCATAATCATTGAGGCTATGGAATAAACGCATGCCCAACTCATCCAGGTTGGTGCATTGTGCGACGTCCAATAAAAACTGCAGGTTGTTGCCTATGTCGCTACTCATAGTCATGGCTTGCATCGCAACGTCTTGTGCTGTAGCTGCCATCGACTGAAGTTGTTTGTTGGCAATATCATGATCGACCAATTGATGCAGGCGTAATTCCAAGTTCACTATGCTGACCTGAGAGCAAATCATATCAGCATAGCCTTCATTGAGGGCAATGATACGATAGTCAGGATCATTGTCGGAAGCTAATAGCACAACAGGGCAGGGTAGAGACTGCAGGTATTCTGTATCCAAAGGTCCCTCGGAACCATGGCTAGCTTCAATAACGACAAGGTCGCAGGACTGGGCATGCTGCTGTAACTCATCGCGGTCGTGAGCCAAGAATATGGAAAAGTCAGCAAGCTCACGCTGAGGCATGGACGCTTGTGGGTCCTGCCACCACGTTAAATTGAGCACCACAATCCATCTCCTAATAGGTAAATATGCACAGTGACATCATAGGTTTAGCTCAGGATGATGCGTTTGACAACCATTAGGGATGGGGCTGGCGCACGTAAAAATGTAGTGAGCGAGAATCAGGGATTTTTTGTCCTCCGAGAAACAATCTGCCCTGGCCTTGCATAAGCCAGGAAGCTCCATGCAATAAAGTCTCGGTCCCTGTGTCGGTCTGAATTAGGGTGCCGTTGCTGCTATAGTCCACCAGCAAAAATTGGCCCAGACGAGACTCGATGCGTGCATGATGCCGTGAGATGCGTTGGCCGTGGACTACCCAATCACAGTTATCAGCTCGGCCCAAGGTGAAGCTGTCACCGCAAGCCAATGCTTTGCGTTGATCGGCTAGTTGAAGCTCCAGTACAGGTTGGGGTGGCTGATCAGTCAGCCCTGGCATCAGTAAGGTACGGTCATCTGTTGTAGTTAGCAGTTCATAGACAAGGACAGGTTGCTGTCGTCCCCGTACCTGAAGGGGGGGGCGCGCGTGCAAGGGCCAGTTTGACGGCTTCAATCCAAGCACCAAGGCTTCACTGCATAGTAGTTGACCCGGTTGAGCAAACTCGCATAAACGTGCTGTTACATTGACAGCGTCACCAAAAAGGTCACCGGTTTCATTCTGCAGGACATCGCCAGCATGTAGCCCGGCGCGCAAGGTAAGGCGCTGATCACCCCAAGACTCTTGGCTTAGCCAGTGATGCATGGCCAGGCTGGCAGTCGCCGCATCACTGGCTAAGCTAAAACAGCCGAAAATCCCATCGCCGAGCTGTTTAACGACTCGGCCATGGTGGCGTTCCACCTCGCGGCAAAATCCTGACAAGGCACGACTGACCAGTTTATGTGCCTGAGCATCGCCGAGCTGCTCATAAAGCCGCGTGCTTCCAACCAGATCGGCAAATAACAAGCCGACATAGGATTTCATACCAGAGCCATACGTTCCAGTTGAGCTTGCAACTTGCCACGTGCCTGGGAGTATTCAGCCAACTTGGCTTCTTCACGCTGCACGATCTCAGCAGGTGCTTTGGCACGGAAGTCACCTGCAGTCAGGCGCGTTTCCAGACGCTCAATTTCCTGTTCAAGTTTAGAAAGAGATTTTTGCAAGCGTATTTTTTCGGCATCCAGATCAATCAGACCAGCCAGGGGGACATGCAGTTCCAGAGATCCTACCACTGCCGTAGCAGTTGCCGGCAGGGCGCCCTCGTGTTGCCAGGTCAAGGATTGCAGTTTGCCTAAGCTGATTAACCAGGGACGCATACGTTCAATACGTTGATGATCACTGTCCTGTCCCTGACGTAGCCATAACTCAATGGCTTGTCCTGGAGGGACTTGCAATTCATTACGCATGGCGCGTAAAGCACCCATGATGGCCTGTAGCCAGGCAAGGTCTGCTTCAGCCTCTGTATCTGCAGCATAATCGTCAGGTTTGGGGTAGGCGGCCAGCATGATGCTTGTTGTCGAGGGTGTCGGCACTAAATGCTGCCATAGACGTTGCCAGATGCTTTCTGTGATAAAGGGCATGATGGGATGCAATAGACGCAACGCTGCATCAAGGACTTCTTTCAGGGTGGAGACTGTGCGCTGGCGAGCGGCCTGATCGTCACTTTGCAAAACCGGTTTGGCTAGCTCCAGGTACCAGTCACACAGGTCATTCCAGACAAATTCGTAAAGATCCTGGGCTACCAGATCAAAACGAAAATCGGCAAAATGCTGTTCGACATGGCGAGTGGTACTATGTAGGCGGCTTAGTATCCAACGATCCACCAGGGATGCTGGGGCGGTTTCTTGTGAGTTAGCTTGCTGTTCTATATGGTTAAGTACGAAACGGCTGGCATTCCAGATCTTGTTGCAGAAGTTGCGGTAGCCTTCTACGCGTTTAAGATCAAATTTTATGTCCCGTCCGGTAGATGCCAGGGCTGCGAAGGTGAAACGCAGGGCATCAGTACCGTAGGCTGCGATGCCTTCGGCATAGTCGCGACGGGTAGTTTTTTCAATGTTTTTGGCATCTTGCGGGCGCATCAGGTCACGGGTACGTTTGCTGACTAAGGATTCCAGGTCGATGCCATCAATGACATCAAGGGGGTCCAGCACGTTGCCCTTGGATTTGGCCATTTTCTGGCCATCACTGTCGCGAACTAGGCCATGAACATAAACGACACGAAAAGGAACCTGGGTGTTGCCTTTTGCATCCTTGAGCAGATGCATGCTCAGCATGATCATGCGGGCTACCCAGAAAAATATGATGTCAAATCCGGTGACCAGGACATCGGTGGGATGGAATGCGGCGAGTTCTTCGGTGGCTTCAGGCCAGCCTAACGTAGAGAATGTCCATAGACCTGAACTGAACCAGGTATCCAGGACATCTTCATCCTGCCTGAGGGCATGCCCAGGGGATAATTCATAGTGCGCTCTGACATCGGCTTCATCTCGTCCAACGTAAACACGCCCTTCGGTGTCATACCAGGCAGGAATACGATGACCCCACCAGAGCTGTCGCGAAATGCACCAGTCCTTGATGTCGCGCATCCAGGCAAAATACATGTTTTGATAAGACTGCGGGACAAAACGAATACGTCCATCTTCCACTGCACCTAGGGCTTCCTGGGCCAGCGGAGCGGTGCGTACATACCATTGATCAGTCAGCCAGGGCTCAACCACAGCCTGTGAACGGTCGCCACGAGGGACTTTAAGCACATGAGCTTCGGTGAGTTCCAGCCAGCCTTGCTGAGTGGCTAGGTCAAGCAGCTTTTTGCGTGCATCCATACGGTCCAGCCCAGCCAAGAGTAGTGGGGCTGATTCATAGCCAGAGGGCAGCCCCTGGCTATTGAATATCTCAAATTCTGCAAGGATACAGGCATTACGATCAAGTACGTTGATCATGGGCAGCTGGTGGCGTTGCCCGACCTCGTAGTCGTTGAAATCGTGGGCTGGGGTAATCTTGACGCATCCGCTGCCAAAGGCGGGGTCCACATAAGTGTCAGCAATAACCGGGATCAGCCGCCCGGTTAGTGGCAAGCGCACCTTTTGGCCTATCATGTGCTGGTAACGTATATCGTCAGGATGTACCGCTACGGCGGTATCACCGAGCATGGTCTCCGGACGGGTTGTGGCAACGATGAGGTGACCTCTTCCATCAGCTAGTGGATAACGCAAATGCCACAGCGAGCCCTGGGTCTCTACCGATTCAACTTCAAGATCAGAGATGGCGGTATGCAGTTTAGGATCCCAATTGACCAAACGTTTGCCACGGTAAACAAGATCATCCCGATATAGACGGACAAATGCCTCACGGACAGATCGGGACAAGCCTTCATCCATGGTAAAGCGTTCACGGCTCCAGTCTACCGAGGAACCCAAGCGGCGTATCTGTCGAGTAATGGTGCCGCCCGACGTGGTTTTCCACTGCCATACCCGTTTAATGAAATCTTCGCGTCCCAGGTCATGCCGTGTTTTGCCTTCAGCACCGAGTTGCCGTTCAACCACCATTTGGGTGGCGATGCCGGCATGGTCGGTTCCAGGTTGCCAGAGGGTACGATGACCGCGCATGCGTTGGTAACGAATCAGGCTATCCATGATGGTGTTGTTGAAACCATGTCCCATGTGCAGCGATCCGGTCACATTGGGGGGAGGTATCATGATGCAGTAGGCGGGACCAGTTCCCATGGGTTTGAAGTAACCAGCCTGCTCCCAGCGGTCATAAAGACTTTGTTCCAGGGATTCAGGGTTATAGGCAGGTTCCATACTCATCAAATTTCACTCAGCAACAAAGTCGGACGGAAATACATTATAACTCAGGCAAGTTCGATCTTGTTCACCGACCAGCCTAGGTCGCGGTAATGGCGCCATTGTTGGCGCTGAATCTCACGCTGTTCTGCAGATCCTGCAACAAATTGTATCAAGCGCTGGCAACGACGCCCAGGTTGGCAGGGCGAGTGGGCCATATTGAACCAAACCTGAGCATCCGGGCAGTCTTGGCCCAACCAGCTAATAAGTGCTGGAGGTATTTTTGTGGGCAGGTTGTCAACTAGGCAATGTGGTACGAAGCTGTCAGGACGAAAGCTCCACAGAGCTTCATCAATACGATGGGCCTCCAGTATATCTTCGGCCAGTATCAAAACACTCAAGTCTTGCAACCAGGCTTTCTCAACCAGCCGACATAGCGCATGGATGCGGGCAGCATCCTCTTCCTGGCGCAACACATAAAACGTGACTTCAGGCATGAACTTGTCGCTTTATAAATTCAGCTAACAGGGGTACAGGGCGCCCTGTGGCACCTTTTTTGGTGCCACTCACCCAGGCTGTACCAGCAATATCTAAATGCGCCCAACGTGTGCCCTTGGTAAATCTCGACAGAAAACAGGCGGCGGTAATGGCTCCGGCGGTGGGGCCGCCAATATTGGCCATATCTGCACAGGGAGAGTCCAGCAACTCCTGGTAGTCATTCCACAGCGGTAACCGCCAGGCAGGATCCTGGCTGATTCGCCCTGCATCCATTAGGTCCTGAGCCAGGGCGTCATCGCTACTGAACAGTCCACTGGTGACTTTGCCGAGAGCAACCACACAAGCACCGGTCAGGGTGGCAATGTCGATCATGATGGACGGGTTGTATTGTTTTTGCACGTAGGTCAGGGCGTCACAGAGCACCAGTCGACCTTCTGCATCTGTGTTCAGGATTTCCACAGTCTGACCTGACATGCTGGTGACAATGTCGCCAGGCTTGCGTGCGCGACCTGAGGGCATGTTTTCTGCGCAAGCCAGTACACCAATCACATGAACGGGTAATTCGGCGGCGATGAGTGTCTGCATGACGCCAAGTACACTGGCAGCCCCGCACATATCAAACTTCATTTCATCCATAGCGGCTGAAGGTTTGATGGAGATACCCCCCGTATCAAAGGTGATGCCCTTGCCAATAAGCGCGATGGGGGCGGTACGGGATGAAGTCCCCCGGTACTCTATCATCACCAGCTTGCCTTCTTCTTCACTGCCGCGGCTCACCGCCAAAAATGCACCTGCTCCCAACTTTTCGAGTTGAGTTTCACCCAAAACCCTGACCTTGACCTTACGAGAGGCTTTGGCCAGTAGCTGCGCCTGTTCAGACAGGTAGGTAGGCGTACAGATATTGGAGGGTTGATTGCCCAAGTCACGTGCCAGAGCCGTAC
>JABEVH010000016.1 GCA_013043915.1 Pseudomonadales bacterium | reverse complement strand
GCTTGTAGATAAAAATTGCCTGGATGTGGAGCCACCATAACTTTTTTATAAGAATCAATCGCTGATAAAAAATCACCACGGGTAAAGTAGCCTTCCCCCGCGCGGAACTCGGCTTCCACATAAAAGGGACTGCCCGGGTATTCAGCAGCCAACTGGTTGAGGGTAGTGATAGATTCTTTAGTTTGGCCAGCTATATCATAAACCCGAGCTAGTTTGTAATAGGTTTCCTGACGTTCCTTCGGGTTTGTGGATGATCTCAACACTTCCTTATACAAGGAAATGGCCTGATTATAATCAACATGTACTTTGGAGGCATCGACATTGCCTGCAACACTGCTTGCTAGGTCAAGATAAGCGGCCGCTTCTTGTTTGGATTTAGCGGAAGCGATGCCTTGCATGAAACTTTTGTACAACATCGTGTCGATGTTTTGGCTGATTTTCTTGTCAACTTCTGGTGAGGGGGCAGGAGATGATACGGTTTGTTGTTTCAACATGATGGCATCACGCTCCTCGGTAGCTTTAGCAGTCAAATCCGCCATACGTTTGAGCGTATCAATCTTGGTTGTATCTTGTGGAAGCAATGTTGTAGCCGCTTTATAAGTACCCAAAGTATCCGTTACGGAAGCATTTTTAAGGTCGCCACTGTTGATGACAATTTCCCGGTTTTCCAAATCAGCCAGCGTGCCTTGTTTAAACTGCTCCTGATGTTGCAGGGGGGCTATGGCCTGTTCGGGAGGAGCAGATTTGCATCCTGTGAGCAAAATCATGGCACCTGACGTGGCCCACAGCAGGATACGGCCTTGATAGGTCGTTTTAAGCGTGGAATTCATGGTTGTGGACTCGCGTCGTGAGCAGAATCATGGCTGGTTGGTTTGGAGATAGAAGCATCTTCCAGCCGAGCTACCGCCAGCAATGCAGAGGCCAGCTGGTGATTAAGAAATTCGCGTTGCGTTTTAAGCGTTTTATTGGTTAGCGCTATGAGCCGATCGGAGTCTTCTGCTCGTGCGGCATCCAGTGATTGGCGGGACAGAACCATACGGGAGCCAACTGACTTTAGCCTTTGGCGAATATGACTAGATGCAAATGCATCAGAATTGGACAGCAGTTGCTGTATACCAGCAACGCGCTCATTGAGTATATGCATTTGGTCAGTCATTTCTACCATTTCCATACGCGATTGTTCAAAAGCCAAGGGTGCATTGTGAGCTACTTCCCAAAGCACGACGCCGCGAACACGGCGCAGGCGCTCACGTAGAACGTTGTTTTCTGGCGTATCAGGTAATGGCGCAATGGCCTGTTCTAGACGATGCAAAACATGTAATCGGCTAACATCTGAGTAGGAGGCATTGTCAGTGAACGAAGACTGCTCACTGAATCCTCTCATTCTTTTTTGCAGTTGGCGAAAATCTCTTTGTAGCTTGTCATTGCGCTGACTTAAAGTTTGTATGACTAAGGTCCATTCATGGCGGTGTGCATTCATGGTTTGCAAGTGTAGGTCAGCAATTTGTACTAGAGGGTCTATGGCTGATTTTTGACGGTCCATCTCATGAGCCAGATTTCCTAACTGCATGTATTCCTGATACATCAGGTTGAAACTATGCTGAGAAAATAAACGGTAGAGAAATGCTGTCTCAGGCTTATTGACCGCGGAAGATGTGTCAATGGCAGCGAAAGGATCGCGTGAGACATCCTGTGCATTGACGTCCAGCATTTTCAGCCAGCCAGGTTGATGGGCTTGATAGTCGATTTGTTCCAGTTTGGTCAGTTCTGCCCGGAAAGTTTGCGCCGCAAGACGGTAGCCAAAAACGGCCTGAGGGAAGGCATGTAGCTCTTCATAGGCACGAGGTGCCAGCATCATGGCTTCCTGTACAGCAGGATCTGCAGGATTATGCTTGAGCAATTCCAGCCAGAATGAAAGGGCTTTTTTATACTGATGTTCGGTAAAGTGAACATAACCCATGGCTAGCAGGGCTGGATTGCTGAAGGGGCCATCAATTCTTATATTGAGCAAGTCTGCTTTAGCCTGCTCAGTTTGATGATGCCTTAATGACTGATAGGCGATAGCCAAGGATGCCTTGTCCTTGATGGCATTGACTTCATCACCACCAACAGGCATGTTAATGACCTTTTCAAGCTCATTCATGCCCTGGTTGTCTCGCCCCTGGCGAAGGTTAGCTACGCCAGCATTGTAATAGGCATAAGCTGAATACTTGGTGTCAAGAGGGATGTTGTCCAGAATCGAACTTGCTTTATCTGCGTGACCTTCATCCATGTAAATATTGGAAAGTATGACACGACGCTTAACATCTTGTTCATTCGTCAAGGCATCACGAGGCACTATCAGGATTTTTTCAGCCTCGGTTAACTGTCCCCGTCGGTAGTACAGCTCGCCTTTATTTAGCCATGTCTGTTGTTTGATGGAACTCAGCGTATTTTGGTTGATGATGCGGGAAAATACAGCATTGGCGTAGTAGGGCATATCGATGCGGCTATAAATATCACCGAGTAGAAGCGCAGTGTCACCGTCATCGTTGTTGATATAGCCCTGACCTTTAGCGGTCAGAATGCCATTGATAGACGAGTAATACCTGCCGCAGTAAAAATTGTAAAGTATGCTGCCGTAAACAAACTCACGCATGTCAGCCTGATTGTCAGTCAGGGAGGTATCTTTGTCGGGTAACAGGTCATCTCCACCGGAGAGAATATCATCCCCCCCCGCGAGGCTGTCTGCATGGATATTTGTACAGGCCAGCACGAGGATGGCCAGAGCAACTCTTATTGTTTCTGCTGATTTCATCATCAATGGCCGTGCTGGTGGCAGTGAAGGTTCTCCGAAAACACGTGTCAGTGTTTGATGTCCCAATCGTGGAAAATAAACTCTGCCTGCGACTTGTTAGCATCATCTGATATATGCAGCTCAATAAATTTACGTTCACGTCCTTTGACAAACTGATAACTCATGACACGCTGAAAACTTTTTCCAAGCGGGTCGTAGCCAGTTATGACGGCTTTGATATCATGGCTGCCGGTGGAAATATTGCCATTGAATATTCGATCCATGCCCCCTTTGGTAAGGGCTGCATATTCCTGCGGGGTATAGAAGTGATAGGCGACATGCTGGCCATCAAGCGACATATTAATATCGACAAGCCGTACCGTGGAACCTACTTCAATAGAGATGTAAAAAGCAGATTGAGAGCTTGGGTAGAGTAACTCGTCTTCAAGTTGAGTGAGTTGCTGATTGAGATCAAGGACATTCTCCTTGAGCGTCTGCAGGTCGGAAGGTACACTGGAGCCGGTTAGATCTTCAGCCATGGCTGAGTGTATCCACGCCCCAAGCACCAAGGCCAATAGGAACCTGTTCGCCGTCATCATAACGTCCTGATCACTTTTTAATTATTGGTAGATTATTCTTGGCGAAGTTTCCGTTAAAGGAGACATCCAAGACGCCTATTAACGCATAACATGGGCGTGTCGTCAAAGCCTTACCCTAGCCTGAAAGACGTATGAATTTTGTTACGCGAGGTAATCTTAAGTGTTGATTGTTGCCGATGAAAATATCCCTGGGCTGTATGAATATTTCTCTTCATGGGGAGAATTGCGTATGTACCCGGGT
>JABEVH010000238.1 GCA_013043915.1 Pseudomonadales bacterium | reverse complement strand
GGTGCTGGCTTTAGTCATCATGGTGGCCTCCGCTGAGGGGTTTGTCTGGTCGCTACAGCAATTGGCTAATAGGCAGCATTGGCCACCCTTGCTGATGGCTCTGTTTCTCGTACCTGTTGCCACAGAGCTACCAGAAAAAATCAATAGCATTTTCTGGGTCAGACGAGGCAAGGATAAATTGGCCCTGGGTAATATCAGTGGCGCCCTGGCATTTCAGGGCTGTATATTGCCAGCAGTTGGTCTGTGGGGAACGTCATGGCATATCCAGCCCTTGACGTTATGGACAGCAACGATAACGCTGCTGGCCATAACGTGGTTGGTCAGCCACCGTATATGGAGTTTAAAGGTACTCATGCCGCTTAATTTGTTATATCTGGTCTATTGGGTCGTAGCTTGGCGAATTAGTTGATCAGAAAGTCAAGAATGATGTAAACATCGTAATATTTCTGTAATAATTTATTCCCACAATGGGTCCCGACAGTTTGTAGTCAAACAACCCCAATCAGATTACAGAGGAAAACATCATGCGTATGCTGAAACTGGCCCTGAGCATTGCTCTAGCGACAGCCGCAGCGAGCTCATTCGCTGCAGATATCACCGGCGCCGGATCAACTTTCGCCTATCCTATATTTGCCAAGTGGGCAGCTACTTACAAGGGTACAACAGGCATTGGATTGAATTATCAGGCCATAGGCTCAGGTGGTGGGATTAAGCAGATTACATCCCGCACGGTAGATTTTGGCGCATCGGATATGCCGCTTAAGCATGATGAACTCATGGCCAAAGGGTTGGCACAGTTTCCGGCCATCATGGGTGGTGTTGTACCTGTGATCAATTTGCATGGCTTTCATGCCGGCGAAATTCGTTTAGATGGCAAGCTGCTGTCAGCTATTTATATGGGGGACATCAAAAACTGGAATGATCCGGCTATCGTTGCTTTGAACCCCGGCGTCAAATTGCCTGATGAATTGATCACCGTGGTGCGTCGTGCCGATGCGTCTGGAACCACATTCATTTTCACCAACTACCTGAGCAAGGTTAGCGATGCGTGGAAGACCAAGGTAGGTAGCGGTACCGCCGTAGCTTGGCCAGAAGGGGTGGCAGGTAAAGGTAACGCCGGTGTCGCTTCCTACGTACAGCGTATCAACGGTGCGATAGGCTATGTCGAATATGCCTATGCCAAGGGTTCGAAAATGGACTATACCTTGATGGTCAACCTTGATGGCAAGACCGTAGCTCCTAATAATAAGGCCTTTCAGGCGGCAGCTGCCTATGCCGACTGGACACATGATCAGGATTTCTACGAAGTGCTGACCAATGAACCAGGTGCTACCAGCTGGCCTATCACCGGAGCAACCTTTGTCTTGGTTCCCAAGGTGGTTGACGCAAATACGCATATCAAAGATGTGTTCAAGTTCTTCGCATGGTCGTTCAAGAATGGCGCAGACCAGGCTCGTCAGCTGGACTATGTCCCTATGCCTGATAATGTGGTTAAGCTGATCGATACCAGCTGGAAAGTTGAAGTCAAGAATAAGGCAGGTCAATCTGTCTGGTAAGATAGACAAGTAGCCTAAGGAAGGCATTTGCATTACGGGGCTGGCGTAGCTAGCCCCTCTAGCGTTGAAGGTGACAGATGAATCCAAATCTGCAGACGAGTGTTGATCTGACCGCTCCGGATGATGTGCTTGCCAGGGAAAGAGGGCGAGATCGGCGTTTTCGTTGGCTGGTTACGGGCATGGCCATGATGGTGTTGCTGGTGCTAGGCGCGATTCTAATGTCCTTAGTCATCGGTTCTATGCCGGCATTTGACCAGTTTGGCTGGAAATTTTTGACTAGCCGCGCCTGGGACCCGATAGGTAATGACTACGGTGCGCTATCTGCCATATACGGCACGGTGGTGACCTCTGCAATTGCGTTGCTGCTTGCTGTTCCGATAAGCTTTTTCATCGCCTTTTTCCTGACCGAGTTATGTCCGAAGCGTTTGCGGAGTACGGTTAACGGCATTATTGAATTGCTAGCAGGGATACCCTCCATTATCTACGGTATGTGGGGTCTGTTTGTACTGGCACCTCTGCTGGCACAGTATGTTCAGCCTCGTTTGGATCAGTGGTTTCATCATATATGGTTGTTGGACCGAATTTTTCAGGGTCCTCCCATCGGTATCGGATTATTGCCTGCAGCCTTGATCCTTTCTTTGATGGTGGTTCCTTTCATCACCTCGGTGATGCGCGAAGTGTTTGAAGTGGTGCCCTATAGCCTCAAGGAAGCGGGTTATGGTATCGGCGGAACGACCTGGGAAGTGATGTGGGATATCGTGGTGCCGTACACACGTATTGCCATCGTGGGTGGCATTATGCTGGGCTTGGGTCGAGCCTTGGGAGAAACCATGGCGGTCACCTTTATGATCGGTAATAACAACAATATCTCTGCAGCTTTGTTTGACTCAGGCAATAGTATCGCCTCGGTCATCGCCAATGAGTTTGCTGAGGCTGCCGATCCTTTGCACGCATCAGCCCTGACCGAATTGGGTCTCATACTTTTTGTGATTACCTTCATCGTGCTGGCCGTGGCCAGACTGCTCATCATGCGCGTGGAGCGTCGAGCATGAATCCAACCTGGC
>JABEVH010000237.1 GCA_013043915.1 Pseudomonadales bacterium | reverse complement strand
TCAGCCATAGGGGGGGTGAGCAGTTACGACTTTTTTAAACCAGTCGATATCTAACATGGCAACGCAACACTGACCGCCATTGCGCGAAACGCGCACTAATTCCTGAGAAAGTCTTTCCTTTATCTCCGTATGGGTCAATAAACCTGTCAACCCATCGCGAATCAACATCTGGGACAACTGGCGAGAACGCTTCGCACGTACGCGAATAATTCCCGTCAACATGGACAAATCAATGGGTTTTGTTAGAAACTCGTCGCCAGCCAAGGTCTGAGCCGCCAATTGTCTTTCCAGATTTATCTCAGAAGAAAGATAAATAATGGGCACATGTAACCACGTATCATCCAGCCGAATGATGGCAGCCAGTTCATCTCCACGACACGCAGGCATATTCAAATCAAACACCAGCACATCCGGTTGAAACTGCTGCATCGTGGAGAGCACCCGTTCAGGATCTGATTCCACACGCACATTCAACCCTGCTGCCTGTAACACCTGGAGATAATACTCAAGTATGCTTTCATCATCATCCACCAGCAGTACACGCCAAGGATCTGAGTGTTGATCCAGCAAATGCTCCAACCTCGCATCCAGGCTGATCACACTGATCGAACGATCAAAAAATCCTTGAACCCCAGCTCTTAGGGCCATGAGTTTGATGGAAAATTCTTGATAGGGGCTACATAGGAGTATGGGCGACGAACAAATACCCCGAAGCTCCTGCACCTGTTGTTGCATGACATGGCCCTGCTTATCATTCATGGCCACACTCAGAACGATGGCATCGGGTTGATGATCCCTACACTTTTTATAAAGCTCATCCACCTTCAGGCATGACATCACTTCGTAGTTATACCCCTGCAACTGCATCAGAAGCTTACTAAAATCCTGATTATCTGTCGCCAGGAAATAGATTAGAGAACGCTTAGCTTCCCTAGAGATCTCCTTGCGTTGATCTGATGCCTCTTCAAGACTTTTAGGTAGATGCGAGGATACAGGAGTTTCCGGCACCTGCAGTGCCAAGATCCGCTGCTGCAGGCTAGGCCAATGCAGTTCTCCCTCCTGAAGATCCTGTTCAATTCTGCGCAGCTGATCACCTAGTGCCTGATAGCCAAAGGTCAGAGAAGATCCGGCCAGTTTATGAACTCGTGCAAGAATATCCGGGATACCTGGCTCATCTGCGTTTTCAACGAGCTTACGCAATTGCTGGATGTCATTCACTAAATGCTGAGCAAACTCTGCGGCCAGAGCAGCCATTTTTGCATGAAAATCCTGAACACCCTCATTCACCATGATAGCGATTCCACCAATCATTTACTTGCGAAGACAGGGTCATAGGGTCAAAGGGTCAAAGGGTCAAAGGGTCAAAGGGTCTAAACCTCCCCCTGTCTATCCACAGACCACAATCTTTTCAGTGGTAGACATGGGGAGGTTTAGGAGACTGTCCCTGTTCGACTCCAGAATGCCATAACCTGGCCACGCCATTTACAAAACTGACCCTGCCCTGATCATCACAGGCTATAACTGCATCCGGGATGCTATCGAAAATTCGTTGGGTCACCGCCACTTCATGCTGCAATCTGTATTGATCGCGATGGGCATCAATGAGTGCAACACAGATTCTTGCCAATTGCAGCAAGCTGGCAGCCTGCTGCGGCTGAAGCTGACGAGGCCGGTGATCAATGACACAAAGTGTGCCTAGCGCGTGGCCATGTCGGGAAATAAGGGGAGCTCCCGCATAAAAACCTACCCGAGGGTACCCACAGACCAGAGGGTTAGTGGCAAAACGGAGATCTTTAGACGTATCTTCGACAACAAAAAGTTCAGTCCCCAAAATGGCATGAGCACAAAATGAAACATCCCTGGATGTTTCCGTTGCCTCTAAACCCACACGACTCTTGAACCACTGCCGCTCTTTGTCCACCAGTGAGATTAGCGCTATAGGCATCTCCAGAATATTCGAGACCAACATGGTCAGATCATCAAATTCTGCCTGCACCGGAGTATCCAGGATGGCTGTTGCGTACAAATCAGCCAGCCGTTGTGCCTCATTATCTGGCTGAATAGCAGGCTGAAAGCCTGGTTTAGAGTTGCCACTCACCACGTGCCCCTTGTAGATCATTTGTCAGACACAGAGTCTGATGAATCTTGCGTTTCCTGACTCCCTGCCGCCTTCTCAACAGCCAAGCGCAACTTACGTTTTCGCCAAAACACATAGCCAAAAAATCCCAGCCCTCCCAGCAGGAGGGCACCGAAAATTCCACCTACAATCCACAACCATATATGATGAGACGCCTTCTTGGGCTTAGCGGCCACAGACTCTTTGGCCACCATCCGTTTCACCACTGCTTTGGGCAAATCTGCCACATGCCCGGTCACATGCATCAGCTGATCAAATTCCCTGGAAAAAGTTGCTGAAACCAGGCGCACTCGAACCGCATAATCGCCCGGGTCAGCGTAGCCCGGAAGGTTGATAGCAAATTTGCCATCCGACGGCACCATCACCGATCCTTGCTCAGGACCATCATAAACCACGGTCTTTCGCCATAAATCTCCCACCTTGCCGGCCTCAACAGAGAGCGTGGTCAACATCAAGAAATCAGGATCGGTCACGACTTTATTGCGGTTGTGCAGTTCCATGGTCAACGTCAGCGGTGTGTTGGGAGATACATTGGTCGGCACACCCTGCACATCCAGACTCATGTCACTTAAAATACTCACCCGGCTGTCCGGTCCCATATCAGCCGCTAGCTGCCAAGTTCCAGCAAGTGGCTTTTCGACACTGACAATATCGTACTGATCCGCATGCACCCAGCGAACCGTTGCAGGGTGCTGACTGGCCGTCCAGGACTGATGATCAGGAGGCATGAGTTGCATCGTCTGACCGTTGACAGGACGAAAGGCTAGCAAGGTCATATCACGCACTCCGGCGTCCACGCCAAAGCTATGCCCCTCAATGGGAACGCGCTGACTAGGTGCAGCTACATCGAATATCTGTAGAAATGCCGTTGTCAAAGCCTGACCCTGAGCCTGCACAAAACGGCCATTGCTGCCCAGGCTTAAATGCCGTAACAAGGCGGTATCTGCATCGCCACCTAAGGCAACGGAGTGAATATGGACATGGACAGCAACGGCCTGCTGCAGATCTGGCGTCCATACCTGTTCGCGGGAAGCCTTATCTGTACTTGCTCCTTGCCCGAGTTCAACAAATCCATCAGTGAGCAAAATAATATGACGATTCTGCCCAGGATCCTGAGCCAGATCATGTAAAGCAGCCTGCATGGCTGCATGGATATCGGTCCAGGCACCATGGGCATCGATACGACTTAAAACACCGAGTGCTTGCGACCGCTGCACACTATCCATCGCTGCACCATGATCAATCAATTCAGGACGGTCTGCAAAGGTCCACAGCGTAAACCGGCTACCGGCAGGCAACAAATTCAGCAATAGACGCAAAGCCTGTGAGCGTTCATTGTGCGGGTCATTCTTGTGCAT
>JABEVH010000236.1 GCA_013043915.1 Pseudomonadales bacterium | reverse complement strand
CTCTATAGCAAGATTCATCACAGTGTCGCTGATGGTATATCAGCCATGCGCATGGGTATGCGGGCTTTATCCCCGGACCCTGATGAACGAAATCTTCCTCCCTTATGGGCTCGTCCGCAAAAGCGACGTGAAGTTGGACTACCCAACGTCGCCGATATGGCCAGCGGACTTGCTCGCTTGAGCGCTGGCTTGAGCGCTCAGGTAACCACGATGCCTACCGTGATTCGTGAAGTCGTACGCTCGGTCAAGCGAGCCAAAAAAGATGCTGATTATGTTTCGGTGTTCCAGGCTCCTGACTGCGTGCTCAATACTCGTATTACAGGCTCACGCCGTTTTGCTGCACAATCTTACTCTCTGCCACGCATACGAAATATTGCGCGCGTCATGAACTGCACCATCAATGACGTAGTACTGAGTATCTGCGGTGGAGCATTACGTGAATACCTGATCACACAGCGAGCGCTGCCAGATCGCCCCCTGATAGCCATGGTACCCATGAGCTTGCGGCAGGATGACAGCGTGGGCGGCAATCAGATTGCGATGATTCTGGCCAATCTGGGCACGCATATCGCAGATCCGGCCCATCGCCTGTCGGTCGTACGCGCTTCTGTGCAGGATGCCAAAGATCGTTTCGGACAGATGACCCCTGCTGAAATTTTGAATTATACGGCCTTGACCCTAGCCCCTGGGGGACTGCATCTGCTGACTGGTGCAGCTCCCTCGTGGCTAGCCTTTAATGTCGTCATTTCTAACGTTCCTGGTCCTCGTGAACCGCTTTACTGGAATGGCGCACGTTTGCAAGGCATGTACCCGGTCTCTATTGTTCTAGACCGCATGGCACTCAATATCACCCTGACTAGCTATGTCGATTCTCTGGAGTTTGGCATTATCGCCTGCCGCCGCACCTTGCCCTCGGTACAGCGACTCTTGGATTACCTTGAAAAAAGCATACAGGAATTGGAGATGGCTGCCGGTATAAATCACTGACCGTCTTGTTTCATGAAGCGCCGGCGGTCTTGGCCTGTTCCAGCGCCTTGACCCTGGCTTGTTCCTGTGCGTTGAAACTGGTTGTGCGCAGTTGCTCGACTTCCCCTTGGCGCTCATCCGTACTTAAGTTAGGGTTACTCAGGATCGCCTGACGCTGCTGCATATATTGATCAAACTTGCTATTAAATGCCTGCCTTTGTTGATCTAGCGCATCAAGCCTGTCCGCTGCAGCAGGCCCCACTAGGTTTTCACGAATCTGCCTTAGCTCCTGAGGAGTGCCTCCCTTCTGCTGCCATTCCTGCGTCAGCGCCATCAAGGACTCGTACTGACTGTCTGCCTGCATACGCTGCCGAAGATCCTCTGGTAATTGCGCCATCGCCTGGGATAGTGCCGATGCTTTGGCGGCCGATGACATGGTCTTGTCCTGCAAAATACTCATACGGGCCAACGAGTACTGATCATAGGCCTCATCTTCCCCAAAAAATGCCGTAACAACATCAGGTGCCAAATACTGACGGCGCAAATCATGTATCGCCGAGAGGCGTTGTTGCAAGACAGCTATGTCGGGATGTGTACCTGGTGTTTGCTGCTCTGGCATCTGACTTAAGGCTTGCTTATAGGCCACATAGGAATCTAGTACACGCAACGCATCAGCTTCGGCTAAAGCCGGTAAGTTTTTATGATGAATATACGCCTTGATGCGGGCCACGATAACGGGCAATGTCTCTTCACCCATGGCCGAGAAAAAGTAATCAAATAAATTTCGTACGCCCCGAGTAATTTTCAGGTGTCCCGCAGCATCAACTTCGAGTTCACCATCGACCTCCGTACCCTGTAAACTCTTGGGCAGGGCTTCTATACCTGTTACAAAATGCGGAATAGGTGTCTGAGCTGCCATTCGGGAGGCAGCCACATTAGCTTGATCAACCTCGCCCACATGCTTCCTTGTTTCCTGGCGACTGATGATAATAACCAGCAAAAATACGACACTAATACCTACCAATAGCAGCAGGGTCATCAACCGGCGTTTACCCATATTCATCTTCCTCCTTGATATAAAATCCAGAGGGCTCATAAGCCCTCTGGCGTTCCGTCTAATTTTACATTCCTGCCATTTTCAGACGATTAGCCTGAGTGCGGTATAAAGCAACCGGATCCACATCCCATGCATGCAAACCGAAAGCCTGATTCACTTCATCCAGATGATTCATGTCATAGTTGTCGCGCAGCACCACGCCTAGATGACTGCTGCACTTTCCGACCAATCCATCATTGGGCTGCCCCAGAAATGCTAAGGAAGTGAGTCCCAGCAAGTAATCCGTAGGATCAAAGAAATTGGTCATGACGCTGGTTCCTCCCCAGGAATACATATGCACGCCATGCGTGACTGCTGCGCCTTGTCCGCATGATGTAGACGGTAATCCGGCAGGATAAGATGCATTGAACGCCGCTGCCCCTGCTGTAGAAAGCGAGGTCAGGCTAGCTTGTATATTGGGGGTATATTGGCCACCAGAGAGCAGATCTATAATGTCGCCCAGGGCGTTAAGTGCCCCTAAGGCTATAGACCCCAAGGCTGGAGAAACATTATTGATATTCAGCACCAGATCAGCCACCGGTGAACCAAACCCTGGAGACCCCACCGTGGTGATCGATGCCACTTGTCCGGGTATGATGGCAGCAACATAGCGAACCGATTGTCCACCATGCGAATGGCCTATCAGATTCACCTTGGCTGCACCGCTGATAGCAAGAATATTTTGTACTTCAGCCAGGAGTTGCTCACCGCGAGCCACCGAAGAATCCAGGGGCGATACTTGAGTGACATAGACCTGTGCACCGTTGGCACGTAAATCCTCAGGAATGCCATACCAGTATTCGATAACGCCAGCCAGATTGTTAAATCCAAACATACCGTGAGCAAATACGATAGGATACCTTGTTTGAGCGTAATTACCGGCCATCGCCGGTAGCGAAAGCAGCCATAAAGCTGCCACAGCTAGCATAGTTTTCATGAGCATTTCCCTGTGCATTCGTTATGTTATGTTGCTTGCACCTGCTCCATGGCGACTTCGTGCGCGTCTCCCTCGAGGCGACGCTACATCTGTACAGCAATTCACACGCCATGTTATGAGGTACTTGATTAAAATGCTGATATTGTTTGTATTTTAATTGAATGATCGTCCAATTTCTTGTAGGGCAATCATTAGAACTCAACAAACTGACACCAAAGGTAACGCCATGAGACCTTGCAACGATACTATTGGTAACCCTGTCAACATGGCATGGTTGCTCTGCCTATGCCTTATAGCTCCCATCACCTGGGCCGGCTCACTCTCCCTCACTAGCTCAACATTTACCGCCGGCGCCTTACTTTCCATACCTCAAACCTATGACGGCATGGACTGCAAGGGCCAAAACCTCACACCCGAACTGACCTGGAAAGGAATACCCGCAGGTACACAAAGCCTTGCCCTCACCCTCTTTGATCCTGACGCACCCACGGGTCATGGCTGGTGGCACTGGGTGGTATTCAACCTGCCGCCTGCCACCTCCCATGTGGACAGCCATGCAGGTCGTGATGACGCACAATACCTGCCGGCCGGGGCCATCAGCTCACTAACGGACTTCGGCACGCCTGGTTATGGTGGGCCATGCCCTCCCCAAGGCGACACGCCTCATCATTATATTTTTACCTTGTTTGCTCTAAAAACCGCCCACATTCCTTTGTCCGCACATGCCAAGCCCGAGCAAGTAATGTCATGGATCCGCGCCAACGTCATGGACTCAGCGGTATTGGTTGGCCGTTATGGCCGGTAACACCGAACCAAGCTCAGGGATTTATGCCGCGGGTCTTGCTATACCGTTCTATCTCTGGTATAAAACCCGCCCTCGCTTCCGTAGCCCATGATTAGTGGG
>JABEVH010000235.1 GCA_013043915.1 Pseudomonadales bacterium | reverse complement strand
CTGCATTTCTTTTCACCTGTCGACAAAATGCCGCTGGTAGAAATTATTTGTGGTGAGAAAACCAGTCCCGCTGCTTTGGCCCAGGCTTTTGATTATGTCATCAAGATCAAAAAGACGCCGATTGTGGTCAATGATAGCCGTGGATTTTTTACCTCGCGTGTTTTTGGTACCTACTGCTACGAGGGAGTTGCCATGCTGGGAGAAGGTTACCCGGCAGCATCCATCGAGCAGGCTGCCGCCCAAGCAGGTATGCCTATTGGTCCTCTGGCGGTGATGGATGAGGTTAATCTGGAACTTGGGCGTAAGGTCAGAGTGCAAACCCGTATAGATCTGGAAGCGGAGGGGAAGATCTATCCATCACATCCTGCTGAGATTGTTATTGACCGTATGTGTGATGAGTTTAAGCGCCCAGGCAAGAAAGAAGGGGTTGGTTTTTATGACTACCCTCAGGGTGGTAAAAAATCATTGTGGCATGGCCTGCAGGCTTGTTTTGCCCACGCAGATCTGGCTCAACCGACACCAGAGCAGTTTACAGAGATGATGGATCGCTTATTGTTCAGGCAAAGCATTGAGGCGGCACGTTGTTTTGAAGAAGATGTTTTGCGGTCTGTTGCTGATGCGAATATCGGATCGATCTTTGGTATTGGCATGGCACCATGGACGGGTGGACAGCTGCAATTCATTAACTACATAGGTTTGAATACTTTTATAGAGAGGGCTGAAGTACTGACTCAACGTTATGGTGATAGGTTTACACCGCCTGAGATTCTCAAACGTATGGCCAAACGTGGAGAAATTTTTGAGTAAATGTTGAAGCTAGGGCTGGCTGGTCAAGCAGCCAGCCCTGCGCTATGGTAGGGGGTACTCATAATGAAGGTGCTCCTGACTCGTGAAACCATGGTGGCTGGTAGGTAGCGGTTTTTTTTTGATGCTGCTGGGTGCCGTAGTAGCGTTGGCGTTCTCCAGGGTGCTGTACCCTTGGTTGAGAGGCCGTAGGCTGCCGCACCAGTCAGATCTTCTAGCCAATTTGATGGAATTGGCTTCTCGGCATCCCGAACAGTTGGATCAGTTGCTTGGCAGCATGCATGATGTGTTGTGGGTGGCTGATCTGGCATCCAATCAGTTGCTGTTTGTCAGTGACTCAGTATTGCGTATCTATGGTCTCAGCCGTGATGAGCTGCAAGCCCATCCAAAAAGAATGCTGGAACGAGTACATCCCGAGGATAAGGAACGCGTGCGCGATGCTTTGCAGGGATTGATGCGTGGCGATGTGTTGAACTTGGAACATCGATTGGTCTGGCATACCGGCGAAGTCTACTGGATTCATGTTGAGGCTCATCGACTGTTTGGCGCGCAGGGAGGGCAATTGGTTGGTGGATTGTCGCGGGATATTACGGCGCAAAAACGGCTGACAGAGTATTGGCGGGCGAGCGAAGAGCGTTATCGGCGGTTGGTTGGTATGGCTGATACCTGCATCATAGTTCTGGATGAGTCCTTGCATGTTCTGGAGTGGAACGAGGCAGCTGAACGGATATTTGGTGTGCAACGAGCCCACGCTATGGGCATGAGTTTTCTTGATCATTTTGTGCAGGAGCCCGATCGGCTACGCTGGCATTCAGCTTGGGCTGCGTTGCAGCTAGGTTCTGAGCTTTTTCGCATAGAGCTTGAAGTGGTAGGAAGGGAGGGCAGCATACACTGGATATCATGGAATAATAGGCTTTATATCAATCCACAGAACTCACGACGCGAGCTGGTAGCAGTAGGCATGGATGTCACTGAGCTACATAGAGTTTCCAGGGACCTTGAGCGCAATGAGCAACTGTTCCGCTCATTATTTGAAAATGCTCCCACGGCCATGGCGTTAATTCGAGATGATGGTCAGCTTCTGCGGGTGAACCGAGAATACGAGAGATTCTTTGAGACCCCCGCACAACAGTTATTGATGCGCTCATTGGCTGAACGATCTGATGCTGAAGGGCAGAGCAGTTTGCTGGATGAGTTACAACGGCTAGCTCATGGCAATGAGAGTAGGCCGATAGTGCGTAGTTACCGCACGCATGCGGGGCTGACGCGTTGGGGTAATACCTGGTTGCGTTTCCATGAAATGGGTAGCGATGGCCGAAATCTTTTTCTTGAACAAATCATGGATGTCACCGATCAGCGCCGTGTAGAGGAGGCATTGGACGAACGTAAGCGTCAACTTCGGTCAATGGTTAGCAACCTTTCAGGTATTCTTTACCGCTATAGCAGTGAAGTGGGTCATGGTATTTTGAGGCAGGATGGGCAGTACCGCCTTTTTAACCTGCATCATGACTGGCGCCCTACCTTTATGAGCGAAGGAGCGCATAAGATCACGGGTTTTAAGGCAGAGAGTTTTACCCGGGGTGATGTTTTCTCGTTTGGCCATCTCATTTATACCGATGACAGGGCAGCACTGATTCCGCGAGTAGAACGCTCCATCAACACGAATCAGCCTTTCGAACTGGTATACCGCATACGTGGTGCATCTTCCGAAGTGCGCTGGATTTCTGAGCGTGGCCGGGTCTTTCTCGATGGAGAAAACGTACAGATTGAAGGTTTGCTGGTCGATATCACTTCGCAAAAACTGGCAGAAGAAAGTGAACAGATTTATCGGCAATTAGTAGCAGATACGCATACCGGTTTTTTGGCTCTGGATGGGAATGGTCTTGTGCTGGATGCCAATGTGCCATTTCTTGATTTTCTGGGAGTGCCTCGTCTGGATGCGATTCGTGATCGTTCCGTCTATGAATGGACGGCGCCTGAGTCCAAGGAGACAACAGCCCGTTTGTTATTACAGGTTGCCAGGGAAGGTGCGGTCAAGAATATTGAAATAGATTACTTGCGCGCTGATGGCATGCGGATAAGTTTGTCCTTGAGTGCTGTTGCGACGAGGGGCGATCATCACTTATTGATTCGCTGTTTGCTGGTAGATGTCACTGAACGCCATCAGGCGCAGCAAGAACTGGTTCAGAGTCGTAATCTGCTGGCGGAGTCTCAACGTATTGCTGGTTTGGGGTCTTGGGTTGAAAACCGATCAGAAAGAGGGCTCTATTGGTCGGATGAGTTATATGAACTTCTGGAGTATGCCCATAATCGCCCTGCAGCCAGTCAGGAAATGCTGTTATTACGTATTCATTCTGATGAACGCGAACAGGTGCGCGCGCGGTTGGTGGAGGGTGCGTTAGAAGGAATCTCTTATAGCATGGAGTTTCGCATTGTTCGTACGGACCGAACTTTGCGCAGTCTACGATGCAATGTCAGCTTTGAGCTTGACGGCATGGGGCGCGTGGTTCGAACGGTAGGTGTTATACAGGATATTACTGCTTCGCGTGAAGCTGAGCAGGCTATCATCCAGTCAGAAAGGCGTTACCGCTCTTTATTTGACACGAGCATTGATGGCATTTGCATATTGTCTCTGGAAGGGGTCATTGAAGAAGCTAATGCAGCCTTTCTTGACGTTGTTGGTTATAACGCAGACGAAGTACAAGGCATGCCTGAGAAATCAATGACTCCAGAAATCTGGCATGCTGAAGATGATCTGGTACGTGTTGAACAGATTTTAAAACGAGGTTACTGCGAGTCCTATCGCAAGGAGTATTTGCGTCGCGATGGCAGACTCGTGCCGGTAAGCGTGCGGCAGTGGCTGGTCAGGGATCAGGCGCAGCAACCCTTACGTATCATGGCGATGGTTCGTGATATTACCGAATACAAAAAAATAGAATCTGAGCGCGAGCAGTTGCAACGAGCTATGCAGCAATCCCAGAAAATGGAGGCCATCGGGCATTTGACGGGAGGTATTGCTCACGATTTCAACAATATTTTGACCAGTATCCTGGGGTATTCAGACCTGGCATTGCGACAGATGGATGCTGATCCTGAAAGTAAACAGGGGCGCTATTTACGGCAGATCAAGGCTGCGGGTGAACGTGCGCGGGAGTTGATCGCTCAAATGCTGATCTTTAGCCGGGGCGGCAGTAGCCCGGGGAAAGTGCAGGCTATCAGTATGCTGGTGCAGTCGGCTATTCGTATGTTACGACCCACAGTTCCTACCTCTATACGAATTCGTACTCATATTGATCAGACTGTTCATCCGGTTCTTGTCGATGATGTGCAGTTGCAGCAAGTGGTGATGAACCTGGTCATCAATGCGCGAGATGCCTTGGGTGAGAAGGGGGAAATTCGTGTGCTGGTGCGTGAACTGGACGTCCATAATCAGCACTGTGCTTCGTGCCATGCCCGTATATCGGGAGTTTATGTTGAATTGGCGGTAGAAGATAATGGGGCTGGTATTGAGCCTCATATCCTGCATCGTATTTTTGATCCGTTTTTTACAACCAAGGAAGTAGGTAAGGGCAGTGGCATGGGCCTGTCGGTAGTGCATGGTATTGTGCATGAGTTTGGTGGGCATATTCTGGTTGACTCCAGTCGACAAAGGGGCACCACGTTTAGGGTTTTATTCCCGTGTCGCGATGAACTTGCCGAAGAGGCTTTGATTGTGCCGCTGGCTCATGTTCAAGTGTCCATGCAGCAGCATCGAGTTATGGTGGTGGATGACGATGTTGCGGTAGCACATATGTTGAGTGATTTGCTGACGCTGCAAGGTTATCAGGTGCTTGTATTTACAGACCCTCTGCGCGCTCTGGAGAATCTGGAGAAAGATAGAGATTCTGTAGATATACTCGTTACCGACCAAGTTATGCCCGGAATCTTGGGTTATGATCTTGCTCGTCGAGCCTTAAGTATTTTGCCTGAATTACGGGTTATCATGCTGAGTGCTCAGGCTGATCTCATACAACGCCGCAGCCAGCAGGCCATACCCTGGACCTTGTTGAGTAAACCACTGGATGCTGATGTGTTACTGCGTGCATTACGCGATGTTCTGGATACTCAACAGCCTGTGGATGTTGAGACCCCCCCCCCATGAGTGAGAGGTTGAACCATGCGTATACTGGTTGTAGAGGATGATCTTCAATTGCGTGAATTTCTTGAAGATATGCTGACTTCCAGTGGCTATAACGTGGCATTGTCGCATCATGGAGAGGATGGCTTGCAGATGCTGCAAAATCAGGCTTTTGACCTGCTGATTACTGATCTGGTGATGCCGGAGCGTGATGGTGTTAGTCTGATTGCCATGATGAAAAGACTACAACCAAAATTGCGCATCATCGCTATGTCAGGGCGTAGTAAAACGGATCTTGATATAGATTCTTTGCAACTGGTGCGGGTGCTGGGGGCCGATGTGACGCTACAAAAACCATTTTCAATTGAAGAGCTTGAAATGGCGATTGCTAAGGTTGGGGCGATGCATTGACGGGATGGAAATGCAAGTAGATCTCTGCAACCAAGTCGGGAATCCGCTCAGCCATTTGGCGGCTGATCTTGCGATTGTTTTGCAGGGCTTGTAGTTCGCTGTCTTCTACCAGGCCAGAAAAGACCAGCATGGGCAGCGTTAATTCAGCGATGAGGTCTTCTTGCTGGGCATGCCAACGATCTTCATCAAGGAATACTGCTTCCATAAAACCACTACACCAGTCCATCAGGTCATCATCATGGGGGTCCAAGGGGCAAGGAAGTGATAAACCGTCATCGTGGTAGCAGTGGGCGGCTACACTTTGTTGCCACTGCTGGATCAGCATAACTAGGTCAGCTGGCGTTGCCTCTTCGCCAAATATCTGCGGCAACCAAATCGAGGCATCTAAGGGTTGAGGCCCAACGCTGAGGGCGGTGATAAACCCGTGTGTGCCTAAAAAGGTCAGGCAATCTTCACCTGCTTCCTGATCAAAGAAATATTGAAGTTTTGCGAGTTCTGCTTCAGTCAGGTCAACAATGCCCATGCATGCTAGCCATAAGAGTAAATGGTGGGTTCATTCTAACAGCCATCGTGTCAAAGAGCCTGCAAAACTTTCAGGCTAAGGAGTATCAACCCCACGACCGCGAGAATCCCCTCGCTATCCGTCCCTACGGGATCTTCGATAGACCACAATCTTTTCAGTGGTAGACATGGGGAGGTTTAGATGCTTGCACGGGCATTCCCAAGATGGGAGTATCTTACGGTATCCTCACTGTTCGTTTTTATACCCTACGGTTCATCATGTCGTTAGCATCGTCACAGTCTATGATCTTGATCTGGCCAGATCGTTATGAGCTGACCCTGGAGTGGGTACGTAGTTCCCGCAAAACATTGTCTATAGAGATTCAGCAAGGGCAGGTTAAGGTGCGTGCGCCTCGACGTATGTCCTGGCGTGAGGTGGCGACATTTCTAATGTCGCGCCGCGCCTGGATTGAGACCATGCTAGTCCAACATCCTGCTGCACCTCTTCATGCTCCCTGGGGCGAGGGTATCAAGCTCTTGCATCTTGGCGAAGAGCTGAGCCTGGAAATTCGTTCTGCAGCGTCATGGCGATGTTTTAAGGCAGAGGATGTTGTGGTGATACAAGGGCCAGGCTCTGCCGTGGAGTTGCAGGAGCGATGTCTTAAGGCTTGGCGCCGAGCAGAAGCCGGGAGAGTATTTAAGGAGCGTATGGCAGCTTTGCATGAATCACTTATTCAAGATGATGCCTTGTTGCCGAGTGGTATGGGTTTGCGGTCTATGCGCACGCGATGGGGTAGTTGCTCTACCGGTGGCCGTATTACCCTCAATGTTGAGTTGATCAGGATGCCTGTGGAATTGATCGATTATGTGATTGTGCATGAGCTATGTCACTTAAGGGAGTTTCATCACGGCCCAGCGTTTTATGAGCTGCTGGCTGGTTTTATGCCGGACTGGGCAAAACGACGAGAAGCATTAAAGCGCTGGGCGGCAAGAGTGGATGTCTATTAGGGAGTAGGTAGAAATATCGAAAATGTGGTGCCTTGACCTTCTGTGCTGTCGACATCAATGCGCCCTTTATGACGTTCGGAAATAATAAAATAGGCGATCGAAAGTCCTAGCCCGGTGCCTTCGCCAATTTCTTTGGTGGTGAAAAAGGGGTCGAAGATATGTTGTCGAACATCCCGGCTCATGCCGCTGCCGTTATCACTGACATCAATACGAACAAAATTGTTTTCCATGCGTAAATGGACATTGATATGCCGTTGTCCGACAGGGACATTACGGACGGCGTGACCTGCGTTCTTGATGAGATTGACGATGACTTGCTGAATCTCGGTGCTGTTACAGGTAAGCAATGGCAGTTCAGGGTTGGGTATGAAGCTAACCTTCATGGCTCTAGCTTCTTCGGGGTTGCTCATGAGCAAAGAGTTATGACAAAACTCGAGGGCGTGTCGTATGACGGTATTGATGTCGACAGAGCGCTCCATACGCGAGGAGCCGCGAGAAAACTCCAACATGGTACGCACGATCGTGGCTGCTCGTGTGCCAGCTTCCTGAATACCTGCCAGGAAGCGTATGATTTCCCGTTCTTGCAAATAGGACTGCAGAGTATCCATTGAAAGTCCCAATTGCTGGGCAATTTCATGATTGCGAGGTGTATCCTTTGAGAGCCGGCGCTGGATGTTTTGCACGCTTTGCACGATGGCGGCTAGCGGATTATTGATTTCATGGGCCATGCCCGCAGCTAGTTCTCCGAGTGAAAGCATTTTTTCATTTTGTATCATCATGTTTTCAAGGCGCACTCGTAAGGTGACATCATCGATACGTATCACCGCACCACTGTTGTGACTGAATATCAGAGGGAACACGGTGATATCAAAATAGTGCGTCTCGTCATTAAGGTTGAGGCTTACGCTCTCGTGAGTTTGTGGTGTGCCCTGTTCGATAGCCGACTGTATCCAGGAAAGAACTAGCGGCAGATGGGGATAAACTTCATCAACGCGATAACCCAGGGCATCAGATTCTCGTAAAGAGGTAGCTTGCTCGGTGGCTCGGTTCCAGTGTGTTACATAACCGCTAGGGGTGACGCCAATCAGCAGGGATGGCATGGAATTGATGATGCTGTTCAGATACTCTTTGGTCTCATTGAGCAGGGCGGTTGTTTGCTCGTGCCGGCGCGTTGCTAGGTCATGGGTTTCGCTGGCAATTCGCCACTTTTCAGTACGTTCTCGCAGTCTTTCTTCAAGCATATGAAGTCGGGAACGCAGGCTGGAAAGTTCGAGTTTGTTTTCCAGCCGTTTGCGGTTGATCTGTAATAACAGTAAAGTCTGCCCCAAGCATAACAACAGGAGCAGGGTTGTGATCATGATCCGAGCCCTGCCCTGGTTCGGTGGTGAATGAGGGTGAGCGCCTTAATCGACGCGACCTAAACGTAGGGTTCGGTGCATGCCCGACTCCAGCCACTCACGTACACGGTTGGCATCGCCAAATCGCGTATAGCGGCCCCAAGAGTTCATGAGCACAATGATGACCGGTTTGGTTGCAATTTGTGCCTGCATCACCAGGCACTTGCCTGATTCATTGATGAAACCTGTTTTACTGAGGCCTATGTTCCAGCTTGAACTTTTGATCAAGGGGTCCGTATTGTGGAACTCGACTTCATGACGACGGCGCTCACCCACAGCCAGTTGCATGGAATGTGTCGTGGTATCCTGCCGGATTTCAGGGTAGGTATGCGCGGCCTTGACCATCAGGGCCAGGTCATTAGGTGTGGACTGATTTTCAGTATGCAGACCCGTGGGATCAAGAAAATGGGTATGCATCATACCCAAGTCGCGAGCCTTGTTATTCATGGCAGCAACGGCTTGCAAGGTTCCACCTGGATAGCTGCGTGCTAAGGCTGCAGCTGCTCGGTTTTCTGAAGCCATCAGCGCTAGCAACAGCATTTGGCCACGAGGTAAGGTGGTGCCCACGGGTAATCTGGACGAGGAGTGACGTAAGGTGTCTACGTCAGCAGCAGTAATGGTGATAGGGGCATCCATATCCTGGTGGCCATCTAGCACCACCATGGCTGTCATGAGTTTACTGATTGAGGCGATAGGCACGGTTTTGTCAAGATTTTTGGCATAAAGTAGCTGACCGGTTTCAGCATCCATGATCATGGCAGCATTGGACTGTAAATGTAATTCACCAGAGGACTGTAGCATACCATGCGAGGCTACTCGCGTGGTTCTCTTGGCGTGCCGGTTGGCATGAGCAAGCCTATGGTGATGATGCATAGAGCCGTGCTTGTGAGCTACCCTGTGGTGATGGTGGTGATGGTGATGCGCAGTCGGCTTGACATCTTCTTCGCTGGCCCAACTGCCCGCCATCATGAGGGCAGATAACAGTATAATGATTGAGCGATAATTAAGCATGGCGTACGGTTTCCAATAACAGCAGGAGGCATCCGTGCCTCAGAAATAGAATAAGGGCTATGCTTACATTGTGGTGCAAATATGGATTGAGGGAAAGATAAAGGCATCATATTTGTAACATTTCATCGCACGGGGATGTTGTCATGCGGTGGATGCTTCACATTGTTGCGTTGTCAGGGTATCTTTGTGGCCATAGTGTCAGGATGGCGAGACCATTCCCAGGGAGGTGGGTCTGAGTTTTCCTGTTCGAGGGGTGGATAAGTCTTGATCAAGGTAGTGGTGGTTGACGACCATGATCTGGTTCGCATGGGTATTACTCGCATGCTGGCAGATATTCCGGATATTCGCGTGGTCGGTGAAGCTAGCAGCGGTGAGGCCGCGGTAGCGCTTGCACGTGAGCTGAGGCCGGATGTTGTCCTCATGGATTTGCGTATGCCGGGTATTGGTGGACTGGAAGCCACGCGTAAGCTGTTGCGTCAGCAACCGGATATTAAGGTGGTTGCTGTTACTATCTGCGATGAGGATCCTTTCCCCGCAAGATTGCTGCAGGCCGGGGCTGCTGGTTATCTGACCAAGGGTGCCTGTCTGGATGAAATGGTCAAGGCTATTCGTCATGTCATGTCGGGTCAGCGTTACCTGAGCACAGAAATTGCCCAGCATTTGGCACTCAAGCCCTTTGATTCGGAAGTGGACCGCTCTCCTTTTGATCAGTTGTCTGAGCGTGAAATGCAAATTGCCCTCATGATTGTCGGTTGCCAAAAAATTCAGGATATATCGGACAAACTTTTTCTTAGCCCCAAGACGGTGAATACTTACCGATATCGTATTTTCGAGAAGCTGGCCATACACAGTGATGTTGAATTGGCTTTGCTGGCAGTACGTCATGGTGTGGCCAGCGTACAAATTGCCTGAGTATAATTTGTTATGACAGCGTCAACCAGGCAAGAGCATGTTCTGGCTTTGGTGGATGCCATGCCGATGATGCCTGGTGTATATCGGATGCTGGCCCAGGATGGCAGTATTCTTTATGTGGGCAAGGCTCGTCAGTTACGTTCTCGTGTAGGGTCCTATTTTCACCAGCAGGTTAGTAGCCCAAAGACAAGGGCTCTGGTACAGCGCATTTGTGATATTCAGATTACGGTGACAGCTTCTGAAACCGAGGCCTTGTTGCTGGAACAAACCCTGATCAAAACTTTAAGTCCCCCCTATAACATTTTGTTGCGCGATGACAAATCCTACCCCTATATTCTGATGACGGAAGGGGAGCCCTACCCGAGGCTGACCTTCCATCGTGGCGCTCGCAAGGTTCGTGGGCGCTACTTTGGTCCCTACCCCAGTGCTTCAGCCGTACGTGATACCCTGGCTATCCTGCAGCGTCTATTTCAGGTACGGCAATGCGAGAATGCTTTTTTTCGCAATCGACAGCGTCCTTGTTTGCAACACCAGATCGGACGATGCCGTGCACCCTGTGTGGCAGCGATTAGTCCTGAAGACTATGCGGCTGATGTTCGTGCAACCCAGTTGTTTCTTGAGGGACGCAGTCATGAAGTGCAGGAGCAGTTAGTGGCGCGTATGCAGGCTGCTGCCGAGACCTTAGATTTTGAACGAGCAGCTATATATCGTGATCAAATTCAGACAGTCAGGATGATTCAGGAACAGCAATCGGTTCATAAGAGCAGTGGACAGGTCGATGTGGTGGCCGTGGCGGCACGGCCTGGGGGTGTGTGCCTGGTCGTTCTGTGTGTACGCCAAGGCCGAGTGCTGGGAAGTCGCCTGTTTTATCCGCAGGCGCATGGTGAAACTTCAGGGCCAACTTTGTTGGCTGATTTTCTCCCCCAGTATTATCTTAATCCGGAACGGTTCAGTGATCTTCCTGATGAAGTCATCTTGGAAGAACGTTGTGACGGACTGGAGATACTTGCTGATGCTTTACATCAGGCCAGTGGCCATGCTCTGGTTTTTCGTGATCGTGTCCGAGAGAATCGTGCGGCTTGGTTGGATTTGGCCCGGCTGAATGCTGAACAGGGCTTGCAGGCTCGTATGGCCAATCGTCTACAACAGGCTCATCGTATTGCTCGTTTAGCAGAGTTGCTGGGCGTGGATCGTGAAATTACACGTTTAGAATGCTTTGATATCAGCCATAGCAGTGGAGAGGCCACCACCGCATCCTGTGTGGTCTTTGATGCTCAAGGCCCCAGCAAGAAGGAGTATCTGCATTTTAATATCGAGGGTGTCACCGCAGGTGATGACTATGCGGCTATGCACCAGGCGCTTACCCGACGTTATAGCGGCAGCCAGGCCAAGCGTGCTTTGCCTGATATTCTGTTTATTGATGGCGGTGTAGGTCAGCTAGCTCAGGCAACATCGGTGATGCATGTGCTTGAATTGCCTCAGGTACTGTTGGTGGGTATAGCCAAGGGGGAAGGGCGTAAGCCCGGGCTTGAAACTTTACATTTAGTCGATGGTCGACAGATCCAGCTGGCATCGGATGATCGGGCACTCCATCTGATTCAGCAAATACGTGACGAGGCGCATCGATTTGCCGTCAGCGGGCATCGCGCCCGTCGTAGCCGTCACCGTAAGGATTCTGTGCTGCTAGATATTCCAGGCGTAGGGCCAGTCCGGCGACAGCAGTTGTTGACGCACTGGGGGGGCATGCAAGAATTGATGCGAGCTTCGCTTAAGGAGTTGGTCACAACACCCAGAATCAGTATAAAATTGGCGGAACAGATCTATGCCGCCCTGCACGGTGGCCCCCCGGGGGATTGATGCCACGTACAGTGTGGAATGTGCCCAATGTACTCACGGTGCTGCGCATCGCATGCATTCCGGTGCTGGTGCTGGTGGCTTATTCGGGCTGGCCTAGCCGGTATATCCTGGCTGCTTCCCTGTTTACGCTGGCGGCAGCGACAGACTGGCTTGATGGTTATCTGGCCAGAAAGCTGAATCAAACCTCAGCATTCGGGCGATTTCTCGACCCGGTAGCTGATAAATTGATGGTGGCAGCGGCTCTCATTGTGCTGGTGGACTGGCACCATACGGTGTTGTTGGT
>JABEVH010000234.1 GCA_013043915.1 Pseudomonadales bacterium | reverse complement strand
CAAGATAGCCCTGAAATTACCGTTGATGACCGCGAGGGTAGCCGTCCTCCTCCCTCCTACATGATCGACACGTTGCGTGAGTTGAGAGAAGAGTTCCCCGACATCAGCTTAGGGCTGGTTATGGGTGAAGATGTTTTGGTTGACCTGCATCGCTGGAAAGCATGGCAAGAACTGCTAGACGTCGCTCATCTGCTGATCATCCCTAGACCTCATGCTGCTGCCCTGACTCCACTACCCGAAGTTAGTGCTTGGCTACAACCGTACACAGCTTCTATCAGCGCATTACAGGAGCGAACGCACGGCCGCGTGGTCTATGTCCCTACACCACGCTTTGAGGAATCATCAACTCAGCTACGTCATCAGTTAGCTGCCGGTGATCGCCACACACTATCCGGCCTGCACCCGGACGTGGCAGACTATATACAAACCCATCGTCTTTATCTGACCAGGAGCCACCCAGAACCCATGCAGCCCTCTTCCGACAACGCTTGCCAGAACACAACATCGCCTCCCTTGGCCGACACCCTCGTCACTGCCCTGGAAGATCTCAAAGCCGTCAATATCAGTGTGCTTGATGTACGCGCACTTACCTCGCTGGCTGACACCATGATTATTGCCAGTGGCACTTCTTCCCGACATGTCAAAGCACTGGCTGATCAGGTGCAGGACAAGGCCCGCGAAGCTGGCTATCGCCCCATCGGGGTTGAAGGCGAACGCGAAGCAGACTGGATATTGGTTGATTTTGGGTCAGCCATCGTCCATGTCATGTTGCCAGCTACGCGCGGCTTTTATGACCTGGAACGCCTCTGGGGCGCCCAACCCGGCTGATGAAGATCAAACTGCTCGCTGTTGGTACTGGCATGCCTTCTTGGGTACGTAGTGGTTATGAGGCGTATTCCCAACGTCTTACGCGTGACGTACAACTTGATCTCATAGAGATACCCGCTGGACACCGCAGCAAATCCGCGGATTTGCGTCGCCTAACAGAAAAGGAAGGCCAGGCACAGCTTGCCGCTGTACGTCCAGGTGACACCCTGATAGCCTTGGATTTAACCGGAAAGGCCCTCAGCACCGAAAAGCTCGCTGAAACCCTGCAGCAATGGCTGCTGCAGGGCCAGACTGTTTGCCTGGCCATTGGTGGCCCGGAAGGGTTAGATGATGCTGTGCGTCAACAAGCGGCCTGGAGCTGGTCCTTATCACCCCTGACGCTACCACATCCCCTGGTTCGCATTCTGGTGGCCGAGCAGATTTATCGTGCCTGGACGCTATTACAGGGGCATCCCTATCACCGTTAATGCCTGATAGACTAAAATTGTCGGCCATTATGCTTTAGAATGCGGTTTTGCTCCTGAATCGTTCAGCATGGCTCGCCCCATCAATATCAAAGATAATGAAGTTGAAAGCAGGCTCTTCCGCCAGCGAGCCTGGATCATGGCCTTACTGGTCGGCCTCGCCCTGCTACTTTTACTAGTACGCTACTTCTATTTGCAGGTCAGGGAATACTCCACCTACGCCAGTCTTTCAGAAAATAACCGGGTGCACTTGGAAGCCGTGCCTCCTCCTCGTGGCATTATTTTTGATCGCAACGGGATTATCCTGGCTGACAATCAACCCACGTTTTCGCTAACCATCAACCGTGATCGTTCAGGGAACTTTGAGCATACCCTGGCTATTCTGGCGCCCCTGCTTGATTTAACGACGACCGATATAAAACGCATTCTTGATAAAGCCTCCACCATGCATCATTACGAAGATGTACCGGTCAAGCTGCGCCTGACTGACGAAGATATCGCGCGAGTCTCTGAACAACGTTATCGCCTTCCTGGTGTCAATATCTCGGTGGAACTGGCTAGGCATTACCCCTTTGGGCCTATGCTTTCACATACGCTAGGTTATGTGTCACGTATTTCTGAAGCCGAACAGAAAACTCTTGACCCTGAGTCCTATGACGGCACCCAGTTGATCGGCAAAACCGGACTGGAGAAATACTACGAAAACATCCTGCATGGCCGTCCTGGCTATCAGCATGTCGAGACCAATGCCCATGGTCAACTGATTAAAGTCCTGGAACGCACCCCTCCTGTTCGTGGCGACGACCTAACGTTATTTTTAGATCTGAATATGCAGAAGATAGCCTACGATGCCTTAGGGACGCATCGCGGGGCAGTCGTAGCTATTGATACCACTACTGGTGGCATCATCGCCTTTGTCAGCACCCCTGGATTTGACCCCAACCCCTTTGTTGGTGGTATACCTGCCAAACTTTATCAAGCATTACGTGACGACCCTGATCAACCGCTCTATAACCGCGCACTGCAAGGCGTTTATCCTCCTGGGTCTACGATCAAACCCTTTGAGGGACTAGGCGCGGTAGAACTTGGCGTCATCGACTGGAACTGGAAGATTTCTGATCCAGGCTATTACCATCTTGCTGGTGACTCCCATATCTTCCATGACTGGAAAAAGGGCGGCCATGGCATCGTTGACCTGTTTAATGCCGTGGAACAGTCTTGCGACACTTTTTTCTACCAAGTAGGCGCTAAACTAGGTGTGGATCGCTTCCATGACTGGATGAGCCAGTTTGGCTTTGGACGAAAAACCGGCATCGACCTGGTCAATGAAAAATCAGGAACGCTGCCTTCTACCCCATGGAAACGTAAGGTTTTCAAAGCGCCCTGGTACCCAGGAGAGATGCTCTCCGTGGCGATAGGGCAAGGTTATTTCACCGTGACTCCCCTGCAACTGGCAACAGCCGTTGCCATGCTGGCCAACGGGGGACATATCCTGCGCCCACATCTACTGAAATCCATCTCCGGCCCTTACCCTTATGACCCTGGCAACCATAGCCTAGGGCAAATCCCGGTGCATGATCCGGCTAACTGGACACAAATTCATACCGCCATGCAAGCTGTGGTTAGCGGGCCTCATGGCACAGCTACCGGGATAGGCCGCAGCCTTAAGGGCTATACTATCGCCGGAAAAACCGGCACAGCTCAGGTACGCGGCCTTAATGGCCAGAAATACAATGCAGCGCTTACGCCGGAGCGTTTCAAGGACCATGCCTGGTTTATCGCCTTTGCACCGGTAGAATCCCCACGCATTGCGGTCGCTGTTCTGGTTGAAAATGGCCAGCATGGTGGCAGTGCTGCTGCCCCGATTGCACGTAAACTATTTGACTACTGGTTGCTGGGCATCTTGCCGCCGCCTGAACCTGTCACCCCTGAGCCTAAGGAGTAGCCGTATGCCTAATCCGCAGGAGCGTTTTTTACGACATGCCCCACGGGACGGCCGCACCTTCCGTGAAAGGCGCAATCTCTGGGTTATGCTGAATGTTGACCCCCTGCTCCTGGTCGGACTACTGTTAGCCTCCATACTCGGCATGTTTGAGTTGTATTCAGCATCCGAACGCAATATCGATATGATGATCAAACAAGCCGGTTCTTTTGTGCTCGGTTATGTACTGTTGCTGGTTATGGCGCAGATACCCCCAAGGCTATACCGGCTCTGGTCACCCTGGTTTTATCTGGTGGGTTCTATCCTGCTCATAGCGGTTGCCGCTTTTGGGCAGGTGAGACTTGGAGCACGTCGATGGCTACACATCCCTGGAGTCACCAGCATACAACCTTCGGAATTCATGAAACTGGCCATGCCGATGATGCTGGCCTGGTTTCTGTCCCTGCGCCCGCTACCTCCACGCTGGGGCCCTCTGTTAATCAGCCTGGCTCTGCTTTTAGTTCCTGCGGCACTGATTGCACGCCAGCCTGATCTAGGCACAGCCATTCTTGTTTTCAGTTCAGGTTTCTTCTGCCTTTTTCTAGGCGGGCTGCCCTGGTGGCTGATGGGAGCATTTCTGGCTGCCTCCCTTCCTGCCGGATGGGTTGCCTGGAAATTTCTCATGCATGACTACCAACGCGACCGCATCATTACCCTTTTCTCACCAGAATCAGATCCTCTGGGCAATGGCTGGAATATCATACAATCCAAAACCGCCATAGGTTCAGGTGGTCTCTTAGGCAAAGGATGGCTGCATGGCTCACAATCCCATCTCGACTTCTTACCTGAGGGGCATACCGACTTTGTTATTGCTGCTTTCAGTGAAGAATTTGGCTTTATCGGCGTATTTTTGCTGATCCTGCTCTATACATTGATTATCGGGCGCAGTCTGCATATCGCTGGAGCTACCCAGGATGGATACGGTCGTCTACTCGCAGGCTCCCTCTCTTTATCATTTTTTGTCTATGTCTTTGTGAATATAGGGATGGTCAGTGGCATTCTTCCTGTCGTTGGCGTACCTCTGCCTTTCATCAGTTATGGCGGTACGGCCGTTGTCACGTTGCTGGCTGGCTTTGGTATCTTGATGTCCATTCACAGCCATAAAAAACTTATGAGTTAATCAACCATGCTGCATCATGTTTTTTGTACCCTGTGGGGCCTATGGTGTAGCCATGTTCCTCACCACACCACAGATACATCCTATCTTGCCTATCAGGAAGTTCAGGTATTGATCGACCAGGCCGCCGGTGAGGGTTTATATACACGCCATGAACTCATCGATCTGTTCGCCCATGCCCAGCACCAGGATGATGTGTTACATGCCATGCAAGCACCCGCGGAAAGTCTGGACTGGGGACAGTATCGCAACATATTCGTAACACCTGAACGCCTACATGCCGGCCTGAAATTCTGGAACCAGCATGCTGATAGCCTGCAAAGAGCCGAACAAATTTATGGCGTCCCTGCACCCATTATTTTAGCCATTCTGGGTGTAGAAACCCACTACGGAGAACGTCAAGGCCGATTTCGTGTCATCGATAGTTTAAGTACCCTGGCCTTTGACTACCCACCGCGGGCACGCTATTTTCGCGGCGAGCTCTTGCACTTCCTTGAACTCTGTCACAGTCAACACTTGGATCCTGCTACAACACTGGGTTCCTACGCCGGAGCCATGGGATACGGCCAGTTCATGCCGTCTTCCTGGCTAACCCAGGCGGTGGACTTCGATGGCGATGGCCGTATTGACCTCATCCATAATGCCGATGATGCCCTGGGCTCTATCGCTCACTATTTGCAGACCAATGGCTGGAAACCCGGCCCGGTCGCTGAACCTGCACGCATAACAGGTCAAAATTATGATTTGCATCTTGATACGCGCTTACAGATCACTTCGACCTTGGGGCAGCTATCGCAACAGGGGATATTCGCAACTTCACCCTCCCTTCCTGATACGACAGCGGCTAGCGTTTTACGCCTGCAAGGTGCTCACGGTGGCGAATTCTGGATCGCTTATCCCAATTTTTATGTCATCACACGCTATAACCATAGCTCTTTGTATGCCATGGCTGTCTGGCAACTCAGTCAAGCACTGGCTGCAGCGCATGAGCATGGCCCCATCGCACCTAAGCAATGACCCCTCTTGCACCCCAAAAACCTCTAGACTTAAGGTAGACAAGCCTCTAGGGGAACAGCATGCCCGCAGCACCGTTCACACCTCCTGACCTGACCGCCATGCAACGGACCCTGGCCCTGCAGCGATGGTGGTTTGACCCGGTTTATTTTGGCATGGACAATACATGTACAGGACGACCCGCACTGTTTGTTGGCAACCATACCCTGATGGGTTTTCTGGATGCGCCCCTGATGCTAACGGAGATTTATGCGCAAACCGGACGCTATCTACGTGGCCTGGGTGATCATATCCATTTCCGTATTCCCGGGTGGCGGGATATGTTACGTCGCTTTGGCGCCGTTCCTGGAACCCGCGATGACTGTCATCAACTCATGCAACAAGGAGCATCTCTGCTGGTTTATCCCGGGGGAGGCCGTGAAGTGATGAAAAATCGCGGAGAAAACTATCAGCTCCTCTGGAAAAAACGTGCTGGATTTGCACGAATGGCTCTGGAGCATGGATATGACATTATACCTTTTGCCGCTGTAGGGGCTGATGATGCCTTTGATATTCGCTATGACAGTCAGGACTTCCAGCAATCACGTCTAGGTCAATGGCTGATTCGTCAGGGATGGATGGAACGTTATTTACGCGGAGGAGATGCCTTCATCCCCTGGGTCACTGGACTGGGATTTTCGCCCCTGCCCCGACCTGAACGCCTGTATTTCAGCTTTGCCCCTGCCTTAACCATGGCAACAGGCCAGATCACGGATGAAACGATCTGGAACCTGCGAGAACAGGTGAAAACATCCATCGAACAAGAGATTCAGCGCCTACTGACTTACCGAGAAAGCGACAGGTCTTCCTTTTCATGGCGCCGACCGCTGACGCAACCCACCCTAATCAGGGCAGGTGCGCACGCGGATGCAGACTTAAAATAAGTCTTTATATCGACCAGGTTTAGGCCTTCTTGAAGGAACGACCAGCGAAACGCTGGTTGAACTTGTCGATACGTCCGCCGGTATCCAGAACCTTTTGTGTTCCCGTGTAGAAAGGGTGACACTTAGAGCAAACATCCAAATGAATGGACTTGCACAAGGTTGAACGGGTGACAAACGAATTACCGCAAGAACAGGTTACAGTAACATCTTCATACTTGGGGTGAATATCTGCGCGCATGATTTTTATCTCAAAGAACGGGATAGTGTGGCTCGCCGCACTGCGTCACCTTAAGGCTTGCAGGCACGAAACCGACCATTCTTTTGTCCTACCGAGGCAGTCTCTTCGCCAGGGCCAGGCACAACAAGGGGGCATATTCTAGCAAAAGCAAAGCATTCATGGCAATAACAGTTCATCAGCCCACTCGATAGTCGGCCACTGTCCTTAGGGGCAGATATGTGCCATAATTTAGCTGTTGATCACCTGCTATAAGGCTTCCCCCGCATATGGCTCAGCAAGATTATAACGCTCGTGCAATTGAGGTTCTCACCGGCCTGGACCCTGTCCGGCGCCGACCTGGCATGTACACGGATACGTCACGCCCCAATCACCTCGCCCAGGAAGTTATCGACAACTCGGTTGACGAGGCGCTAGCTGGCTTTGCCCAGTTGATCGAGGTGGAGTTGCATACCGATGGTTCGTTGCTGGTACGCGATGACGGGCGTGGTATGCCAGTCGACATCCATCCGGATCATGGTGTCTCAGGCGTAGAGCTGATTTTGACCCGGCTACATGCCGGCGGCAAATTCTCCGGGGAGAATTATGAGTTTTCTGGTGGCCTGCACGGCGTCGGTGTCTCTGTCGTCAATGCCCTGTCTCAGCGCTTAGT
>JABEVH010000233.1 GCA_013043915.1 Pseudomonadales bacterium | reverse complement strand
TACTTTGGCGCGTAAGTCGATTGCCGGCTTTAAGATTCGTGAAGGCTGGCCAATTGGCTGCAAAGTTACTTTGCGCGGCGATCGTATGTATGAATTTCTTGATCGTTTGATCAATATGTCCATACCTCGTATTCGAGATTTTCGTGGTTTTAGTCCCAAGGCCTTTGATGGTCGTGGCAACTATAGCCTGGGTTTGAAAGAGCAGATCGTTTTCCCAGAAATCGATTATGACAAAATTGATCGGGAGCGTGGTATGGATGTGACCATCACAACCACAGCACGCACTGATGAAGAGGGTCGTGCATTATTGCGCGCCTTCAACTTTCCGTTTAAGTGAGAGGCAGTCATGGCTAAGAAGAGCATGAAAAACCGTGAACTCAAGCGCCAGAAAATGGTTGCAAAGTTTGCGAAAAAGCGGGAAGAACTGAAGGCGATTATCAGCAATGTCAAGGTTGGCGATGAAGATCGCTGGGCTGCCATGTTGAAACTGCAGACCCTGCCGCGCAACGCTAATCCGGTACGTTTACGTAACCGTTGTGGCATAACAGGTCGCCCCCACGGCTTCTTCCGTAAGTTCGGGCTGGGTCGAAATAAGCTGCGTGAAGCGGTCATGAACGGCGATGTGCCGGGCGTGGTCAAGGCCAGCTGGTAAGGAGTAATCGCATGAGCATGCAAGATACCGTGGCTGATATGTTAACTCGCATACGTAATGCGCAGCAGACAAAGAAGCCAAACGTAGCAATGCCTTCTTCAAAGTTGAAAAAGGCTTTAGCTCAGTTATTAAAAGATGAAGGCTATATCGGTGATTATCACGTCGAAGGTGATGAAAAGAAGCCGGTTTTGTCCTTGGATCTTAAATATTTTGAAGGTAAGCCGGTCATTGAGCTGATACAGCGTGTCAGCCGTCCTGGTCTCCGTGTATACCGTGGCAAGGATAAATTGCCGCGTGTAAAACAGGGGTTGGGGATTGCCATTGTTTCCACCAGCAGAGGGATCATGACTGACCGCGCAGCTCGCAAAGCTAGCGTCGGCGGTGAAGTGATCTGTCTGGTATCGTAATCGGAGCTGATCATGTCACGTGTTGCTAAAAGTCCGATAACAATTCCTGCTGGTGTAGCTATTGAGCTGAGCGGTCAGATTGTACAGATCAAAGGTGACAAAGGTACGTTGTCTGCTGTGCTAAATGATCGTGTTGGTATTGAGATAGATGGCCAGATCATCAATGTCAAACCTCGTATTGAGGATATGGCGGGCTGGATGCAGGCAGGTACCGCCAGAGCAGTGATCAATAATATGGTGACGGGTGTTTCTAAAGGTTTTGAACGCCGTCTGCTGCTGGTCGGTGTGGGTTATAAAGCTCAGGCTAAGGGTAAAGTGCTTAACTTGGCCTTGGGTTACTCCCACCCTATTGACCATGAACTTCCGGAAGGCGTTACCGCTGAAACACCAACGCCTACTGAAATTATTTTAAAATCTGCTAACAAGCAATTGTTGGGTCAGGTTGCTGCCAATGTACGTGGCTATAGGCCCCCTGAGCCTTATAAGGGCAAGGGCGTTAAGTATGCAGATGAAACTGTTCTGCGAAAAGAAGCCAAGAAGAAGTAAGCGAGGAGACACGCCATGCACGAGAAGAAAGAAGCACGTCTGCGGCGAGCTCGCGCTACACGCCACCACATTCGCGAATTGGGTGCTGTACGCCTTTGTGTCAACCGTACGCCACGACATATCTATGCGCAAATTATTGCTGATGATGGGGCTCATGTCATTGCCTCAGCATCAACGGTTGAAAAAGAACTCAGAGCTGGTGCAACGGGTAATGCCGAGGCAGCGGCCAAAGTGGGTGCGTTAATTGCTGAGCGTGCTAAGAGCGCCGGCGTTACGCAGGTCGCATTTGATCGCTCGGGCTTCAAGTACCATGGTCGTATTAAGGCCCTGGCCGATGCCGCCCGTGAAGCGGGCTTGGAATTTTAAGAGGTCGTCATGGCAAAGGTCGAGCAGCAGCAAACAGAAGGCTATATCGAAAAACTGGTTCAGGTAAATCGTGTAGCCAAAGTGGTCAAGGGTGGTCGTATCTTTTCCTTTACAGCACTGACTGTGGTTGGTGATGGCAATGGGAAAGTAGGTTTTGGTCGTGGCAAAGCACGTGAAGTGCCTGCTGCCATTCAGAAGGCGCTAGAAGCAGCTCGTAGAAATATGATTTCTGTCGAGCTTAAGGGGACGACCTTGCAGCATGCGCTGACAGGTAATCACGGCGCATCACGTGTCTATATGCAGCCTGCCTCTGAAGGTACTGGTGTTATCGCTGGTGGCGCTATGCGTGCTGTGCTTGAAGTGGCCGGGATTAAGAATGTATTGGCCAAATGTTACGGCTCTACTAACGCATGTAACGTAGTCCACGCAACTTTTGCTGGTTTGAAGTCGATGACCTCTGCAGAAAAAATTGCTGAAAAGCGTGGTAAGACGGTCGAAGAGATTCAGGGGTAAATCATGTCAGAGATCAAAAAGATACGCCTGACGCAAATTCGTAGTAAGGCTCATAGGCTGCAGAATCATAAAGCCAGCATCATGGGGCTGGGATTGCGTCGTATAGGGCATACCGTTGAAGTTCTGGATACCCCGGAAAATCGCGGCATGATCAATCTGGTTCACTACCTCTTGAAGGTCGAGGAATAATCATGCGCTTAAATGATTTAAGCCCAGCTGAAGGTTCTAAGCGTAATCCTCGCCGTGTAGGTCGAGGTATTGGTTCGGGATTGGGCAAAACCGGTGGTAAAGGTGTCAAGGGTCAGACTTCTCGCGGTAAGGGCAAGGTTAGAGCCGGTTTTGAAGGCGGCCAGATGCCTATTTACCGCCGTTTGCCCAAGTTTGGTTTCACCTCGCTCAATTCACAGGTTACTGCTGAAGTTCGTTTGTCTGAGCTGGCAAAAGTGGATGGAAGTGAAATTACCTTGGCAACGTTAAAGGCTGCTAATGTTGTTCGTAAAGATATGGTGCGCGCGCGTGTCATGCTTTCTGGCGGAATTAGTCGTCCCGTTACGGTACGTGGCCTAAAAGTATCTCAGGGCGCTCGTGCTGCTATCGTTGCAGCTGGCGGTAGTGTCGAGGAATGAGCATGGACCGCAGCGAACAGGCACGTAAAATGATGCAAAATCCAGGCATGAAGGCTGGGCTCTCTGAGCTTTGGCGTCGTGTGGGTTTTTTGCTCATTGCGTTGCTCGTGTTTCGCTTCGGTACGCATATTCCTGTTCCAGGTATCAACCCTGAACGTCTGGCTCGCATGTTTGAACAGAACAAAGATACCATTCTTTCCATGTTTAACATGTTCTCAGGGGGGGCTTTGCAACGCATGAGTATCCTTGCCTTGGGGATCATGCCTTATATATCGTCATCAATCATAGTTCAGCTGATGACAACGGTACTTCCTGAGCTTGAATCCCTGAAGAAGGATGGTGAAGCAGGTCGTCGTAAGATTAATCAGTATACGCGCTATGGTACGGTGGCGCTGGCGGTGTTTCAGGCCGTTGGTATGTGCGCAGGATTGGTCAGTCAGGGGATAACCCTGACCAGTGGTATAGCTTTCTTCCTGCCGGCCGTGGTTAGTTTGGTGGCAGGTACCTTATTTTTGATGTGGCTAGGCGAGCAGATTACAGAACGTGGTGTTGGAAACGGTATTTCAATGATAATATTTGCTGGAATCGTGGCAGGGTTACCAGCTGCTATAGGACGCTCCCTAGAGTCTGCAAGGCAAGGTGACATAAGTCCGTTGGTGTTGATATTGTTGTTAGTGCTTGCCGCTGCAGTTATCTTTGCCGTGGTGTATATGGAAAGGGCGCAAAGGCGGATTACGGTCAATCATGCCAAACGTCAGTCGGGTAGAAAAGTATATGCTGCCCAGCAGAGTCATCTTCCGCTTAAAATTAATATGGCGGGTGTTATACCGGCTATATTCGCCAGTTCTTTGCTGCTATTTCCTGCCAGTTTAGCGACTTGGTTTGGTCACTCAGCGCATCCCAATGCCATTCAGCGTACCTTGACTGATATTTCCTTGGCATTGTCTCCTGGGCAACCGTTATATTTGTTGTTATTTGCTGTTCTGATTGTCTTTTTCTGCTTCTTCTACACCGCCTTGATGTTTAACCCTAAGGATGTGGCAGATAACTTAAAAAAGAGTGGTGCTTTTATACCGGGGATTCGGCCAGGTGAGCAATCTGCAAAGTATATAGACGGCGTCATTGGTCGACTGACCTTGATAGGCGCGCTGTACATGATTGTCGTCTGCTTGCTTCCTATGATTTTGCAGATAGGCTTTCATGCTCCGTTTAGCTTTGGTGGTACTTCTCTGTTGATTGTGGTTGTGGTTGTTATGGATTTTATGGCCCAGGTACAGTCTCATATGATGTCGCATCAGTATGATTCTTTGCTGCGCAAGGCTAATTTCAAGAGTTATGGAGCCTCAGGGCAGCTGAAGTAAGATATAACGTGGAGATATGATATGAAGGTGCAAGCATCGGTAAAGAAAATATGCGCCTCCTGCAAGGTGGTGAGGCGTAATGGTGTGGTTCGTGTTATTTGTAGCGCTGAACCGCGCCATAAGCAGCGTCAGGGTTAATTTTATATTAAGGGTTGATTTTTTGTTCGTCTGGCGATAGAATCGCGCCCCTTTCGCGGCCGTCCGTCAGCATCTAGTGGAGTGAAGGTGAATGGCTCGTATAGCCGGCGTTAATATTCCTGATAACAAGCATGTAGTCATTTCATTGACATATATTTTTGGTATTGGGCGTCCTACCTCGCATGAGATTTTGCAGAGTGTAGGTGTGTTACCGACGACCAAGGTAAAAGATCTGTCTGAAGTACAACTGGATGCGATCCGTGGCGAAGTGGCTAAGATTTCCACAGAAGGTGATCTTCGTCGCGAAGTATTAATGAATATCAAGCGTCTGATGGATTTGGGCTGTTACCGTGGTATGCGTCATCGCCGTGGATTGCCCGTACGTGGCCAGAGGACTAAGACCAATGCGCGTACTCGTAAGGGACCGCGCAAGGCCATTAAGAAATAAGTGAATCCTGGGATCTATTGACATGGCAAAAGATACACGCGTTCGTAAGAAGATAACACGTACAGTGTCGGATGGCGTTGCGCATATTCATGCGTCGTTCAACAATACTATCATCACCATTACGGACCGCCAGGGCAATGCGCTCAGCTGGGCGACGTCAGGTGGTTCTGGGTTTCGTGGCTCACGTAAGTCGACCCCTTTTGCAGCTCAGGTGGCTGCTGAAACGGCAGGTAAGGCTGCGCAAGAGTATGGGCTGAAGAATCTTGACGTGATGGTCAAGGGTCCAGGTCCAGGACGCGAATCGGCTGTGCGTGCGCTTAATGCTGTGGGATATAAGATCAGCAGTATTACGGATGTTACGCCTATTCCCCATAACGGCTGCCGCCCGCCCAAGAAGCGCCGCGTGTAATTTAGAGGTCTGATATAAAATGGCTCGCTATTTAGGTCCCAGTTGTAAATTAGCTCGTCGTGAAGGAACTGATTTGTTCCTGAAAAGCGGCGTGAAGTCTCTGGAACAGAAGTGTAACGCTGAAGTTCCACCCGGTCAGCACGGCCCAACAAAGAAGGGACGTATTTCTGACTTTGCATTGCAGTTGCGTGAAAAGCAGAAAGTACGTCGTATGTATGGTGTGCTTGAGAGACAGTTTGTTAATTATTATAAGGAAGCAGCTCGCCAGCAGGGTGCTACAGGTGAGCGTTTGTTGCAGCTTCTGGAAGGTCGGCTTGATAACGTCGTTTATCGCATGGGATTTGGTGTTACGCGTGCAGAAGCGCGTCAGCTTGTTTCTCATCGTGGCGTAACGCTGAATGGTAAGCGTGTGAGCATTGCCAGCCAGCAAGTTCGTCCTGGTGATGTGGTTGCCATCTATGAAGGAGCCAAGAATCAGCTGCGTATTAAGTATGCTTTGGAACTAGCTGGTCAGCGTGGTGTACCAACTTGGGTTGAAGTTGATACTACCAAGATGCAAGGTACGTTCCGTTCGCTGCCTGAGCGCAGTGATTTATACCAGGAAATCAACGAAAGTTTGATCGTTGAGCTTTATTCGAAGTAATCGAGATTTCCTTTGGAAACGACCTGAGGTGCCTATGTCCAGTGTGAGCGATTTTCTTACTCCGCGTTCCATCTCTGTGCAGGCGATTTCGTCTCGTCAGGCTAAGGTGACGCTAGAGCCGCTAGAGCGTGGTTTTGGTCATACGTTGGGCAATGCCCTGCGCCGCATTCTTCTGTCCAGCATGCCTGGCGCTGCGGTTGTTGAAGCTGAAATTCAAGGTGTTGAGCATGAATACAGCACTATTGAAGGTGTCCAGGAAGATGTGATCGAGATCCTTCTGAATCTGAAGGGTTTGTCCATGCGCTTGCATGAGCATGCTGAAGGTCAGGTTGAACTTCATAAGAAGGGTCCGGGCGTGGTTACGGCGGCTGACCTTAAATTGCCGCATTTTGTTGAAGTTGTAAATCCAGATCATGTGATTGCTCATTTGGGTAATCATGGTGAATTGTCCATGCGTTTGAAGGTTGCACGTGGACGCGGTTTTGAACCTGCGGATAGTCGTTTTGGTGAGTCTGAAACTCGACCTATTGGTCGTCTGCAGTTGGATGCTTCCTTTAGCCCGGTTCGTCGTGTTTCTTATGTGGTTGAGAATGCGCGTGTTGAGCAAAGAACTGACCTTGATAAGCTTGTTATTGATTTAGAGACCAACGGTACGATAGATCCAGAAGAAGCTATCAGAAGAGCAGCAACCATACTTCAACAACAGATAGCTGTGTTTGTTGATTTGCAGCGTGATAAAGTTCCTGAGCCTGTTACTGAACGCGAAGAGGTAGATCCTACCTTGTTGCGACCGGTAGATGATCTTGAACTGACAGTGCGCTCTGCCAACTGTTTGAAGGCTGAGAATATTTACTATATTGGTGATTTAGTGCAGCGGACAGAAGTTGAGCTGTTAAAGACACCTAATTTAGGTAAAAAGTCGCTGACAGAAATCAAGGATGTTTTGGCGTCCAAGGGTTTGTCACTGGGTATGCGTTTGGAAAGCTGGCCACCTGCCAGCTTGCGTAATGATGATCGCCTGAATTTTCGTACCCGCTAGGGTTGGGTGGTCCTAACTGATTTAAGTTTAAGGTGTAGCCATGCGTCATCGAATTAGTGGTGTAAAACTGGGTCGTAACAGCAGTCATCGTCATGCCATGTTTCGTAACATGGCAGTTAGCCTGTTCGAACATGAGTTGATTCATACAACTTTGCCAAAAGCTAAGGAACTGCGTCGAATTGCTGAGCCTTTGATTACATTGGCTAAAAATGACTCGGTTGCTAATCGTCGTCTTGCTTTTTCGCGTACCCGTAGCAAGGAAGCTGTTGGCAAACTTTTCTCTGTCTTAGGCCCGCGTTATAAGGCGAGACCAGGTGGTTACTTGCGTATTCTTAAGACTGAGAATCGTGCAGGTGACAATGCGCCTATGGCTTATGTAGAGCTGGTTGATCGCGACGGTGTATAAGTCTTAAGTAGTGATTGTTATTCCTTGGGGCCTAACGGCCCCAAGTCATTTTGATGTTGGTCTGATTAGAAGTTTCCGGTAGCACCGAGCGCAATATTCTTATCTGACCAACCGTTGCTGATGCCCTGCTGGCTATTGGCCACCAATCCCAGGCTGAGATTTTGCGTTAGGTCCAGTGATATTCCGATTTGTATATTGTTTTGCATTCTGCCAGGATTAAATCCTGTGTAGGCGATATTGAGTCCAGGAACAGCATTGGGTCCGCCTTGCCATTGCTCGGGCTGGTCTTGAACTTCAATGAGGCGCTGAGCAGAAGCAAACGCCCGTATTTTTCCAACCGGGAATTTGGCTATATTCAGGTCTCTCCAGATATTCCCATAGATACCAGCACCATATTGAGTGGAGGTGATACTGGTGCCATTAAAGTGCCAGCTACCTAGATCCTGCCCTTCTTGAATGTTTCCAATCTTTTGGTGTTGGGTGGCGGCACTGAGCAACGGTCCCCAAAGATAATTATCGCCAGAAAATTTATAGCGAAGATCTAATTCTGCAGCCAAGACACCACTGCTGGTGTTGGCAGATTCTATCCCGACATTGCTAGGTCGTTGCGTGCCTATGTATTGATGCGTATCAGCCAGGATAAGATCTGCATCTAGCTGCTTAAGATGCAAGTGACCATAACTGCTTAGGTAAATATTGTCCTGACGGTAACCTCCTCCATTTTGCCAAAGTGTTTTGTTATAACCCGCTCCTGTGACACTACCGATGTCCAATATGTCCATAATTTTAAGATGCGTGCCTGCATGAAAGCCCTGATATGCGCTTGCGCTACCAATCATGCCTGAATTGGAACTGCCGTCTACAGAGTCATAGTTGCTATCGAGGCCCACAGCATATTTTTGCGAGGGAATAGCTTCAGGTAAAGCTGTCGTAGTTACATAATTTTGTGTCGACGTCAGCGCTGGTGCTTGCAGTATGGGCAGGGCGCTGATGGTTGTCAGGTTGGTTTGTTGCTGGCATGAACATACTACATTGCCTGCATGTGCTAAGGCAGTCTGCATGCCGATAACCCCAACCCATTTGGTGTAATTGAGGATGTCCTTATGCTTGGGCGGTTTCATTGCAGAATCCTTGCGTGTTAGGGAGCCAATACGATGGATGTTGTGCCATAGCCGGTAGGGTAAGGGCGGTTGGGTATAGCTGATAACGCGCCATTGGTCGCAGCAGAATATACTGACATGGTTCCACCACCACTATAATTGGCAACGTAGACGTGCTGTCCACTGCTATCAATTTTAATGTCAAAAGGGGACGGGCCTGTGGGTACGGGTGCGGCTGTTGAAAGGCTAGTGCCAGTGCTATTGATGATGTAAGTTGAGATGGTTGCGTCGGCCTGGTTCACCACATAGAGCAGGTTTCCGGCGGGGTTAACGGTCAGTGCACGTGGCGAGTTTCCCGTGCTGACGGAGGTGCCTAACGGAGTTAGGCTTCCTGTATTGCTGACCACAAAGCTCATAAGGCTGTTGCTGTAGTAGTCAACGACATACAAATGTCCACCGGATGGATCCACAGCCAAGCTGACTGATCCATAACCGCCATCTGTGAATGGGCTACCTGCTACTGGTGTTAGGGAGCCGTTGCTTCCAATGGCGAAGACGGATACGGTGCCATCAGCATCGTTCGCAACATAAATATAACGTCCTTGAGGGTCCATGGCTACCGCTGAGGGCAATGAACCGCTGGAGCCGGTGGCATAAGGGCTGCCAGTTACGGAGGTGAGCGTGCCTCCGGTCCCAATAGCAAAGCCTGACACCGATGCAGCATTGTAGTTGGCGGCATATAGATATTTACCATCAGGGGTAATAGCCAGTGAGTAAGCTCCAGCACCGCTGCTATATGGACTATTGGCTAGAGCAGTCAGTAAGCCATTGCTGTTATAGCTAAAGCCTGAGATGGTGCCGCTACCCATATTTGCAAAATACAGATAAGGGGCCGTAGGATCGAGTACACCATAAGCTCCACCTGAACCTGCCGCAAAGGGGCTACCGCTGACTTGTGTCAGCAGGCCGCTGCTGCTGTTGATAGAGTAAGCAGCAATGCCAGTTGTTGTTTCAGCAAAGGCAAAGGGGCCTGTTGTTGATGTGCCGGTTGATGTACTGGTTGATGTGTTACTGCAACTGACTACTATGTTGGTAATATTGCTGGTAGCTACGACACCTGAAGCGTTAGATATGCTGCAGATCTGGCTGGGGTTAGTCGGTTGTGTTTTGACGGAGACTTGGTAAGCAGTTCCGGTGGGGAGTGATGCCACAACAGGGTATGTTCCATTACGGGTGATGGGTATCGTGCCAGGAGTTGCATTGGTTGCTTGTAGCACTAAGCCTGACCCCGCTAGCCCGGTAACAGTCAACCCGATACAGTAATGGGCTGTTGAGCTATTGGTGGCTGAGTTCCCGCAGCTGGTCATCAGGCCGGCGCAGATAACCTCAAGTACCAAGATGTATATTCTATGTCCCATTGCCCGCACCCAAGGGTAGTTGTGCATGCTGATTCACCGAAATTATTCAAGTAATCCCCGTCATGAGCATGACGAAGCTAAAGTGGTAATGTACTCATGATAATGAGCATAGATTAAATTAATGTTAACGTGCAATTGATCTTGAGTAAAGATTTGAGCATGTATTAAACATTAACTTAAAACCGAAGAACTGTCCTTTTTTTGTAATATAAATGAACTACATTGCTCAAACCTTGGTAAGGTTTGGAGCTTGAGCCATGAATATTTCAACGGTCCGGATTGGACTTGTGATGTTGTCTGCGTTGCTTGCGGCATGTAATGATCATACGAACACTCAGGGTATGCAGCATATACAGGGGGTCGTCGCAACAGGTTTGCCCTTGGTTGGCGTTACGGTCACATCAACAGATGTTTATGGGGTGACTTCATATTCAACGATGACTGATCAGCAAGGGCATTTCTCGCTTAATCTTCCCGGGCAGGGGCCATGGCTTTTAACCGTCCCAGCAACGGATGCTGATGGGACACCTATCCTGATGTCTTCCGTGGTAGTAAAAGGAGACCAGGGAACCGCTAATCTAAATCCCCTAACCAGCTTGATAACACAGCGTTTGTTTGTAATGCCGCTAATCTCTACCCCTTCGGGGACTTTGATCAGTGCAGCTCAATTGACGCAAGCACGCGTTTCTGCAGCATCCCAAGCAGTTTCGTCCGCATGGGCTCCTGTTGCCGCTGCGTTTTCAATTCCTGCAAATGAAATCAACGATCCCATAGAATATGCTTATGCAGCTGATCCTCAACGCGATGCCTTAGATAAGGCATTGAGCGCCATGCAGATTACTGTACATACAGGTGAGGTTGTCATTGGCTATGATGCTAATCGTAGCGTACTGCATGTGCCAGCTCAGGGTTCTGTCGATTTACCTAGCGTAATTTCCAATGCCGCTGTACAGGCTATGTTGTCCTTAAGCAGTGGTCCAACATCTACGCCTATTCAGCATCTTATCGTCGTTGTCGGTGAAAATAATTCATTTGATACACTGTATGGAGGTTATCAACCTAAGTCTGGTCAAACGATTATGAATCTGCTGTCTGAAGGTATTATCAATGCAGATGGTACTCCGGGACCCAACTTCTCTCAGGCCATTCAAGATCAGGCAGCACCTGCTTCTAGTTATACGCTAGACCTTGTGCGTACATCGCCCTATCAGTTCTTGCCGCAACCCACAACGATAGGCGTCGTTAACTATACGACGCTGCAGACAGCAGCTGGGCTGCCTGATCCTAATTTTCCGGCTAATCTTCCACCAGGGCCGTTTCAGATCAGCAAATACGTCCCTTATGTTACCAATCCTGGTTTGTTACCTACGCAAGAGACAGGCGATCCTGTGCACCGTTTCTTTCAGATGTGGCAACAAACGGATGGAGATAATCAGCGCCATGACCTTTTTACCTGGGTCGCAGTTAACGCAGGACAGGGAGCCATGACTAATGGTGTAACTGCACAAAACCCAGGTCAAGGTGGGGAGTTGATGGGGTTTTACAATATGAGTGCAGGTGATGCTCCCTATTTTAAATCGTTAGCAGACCAGTATGCATTAAGCGATAACTACCATCAGTCTATTATGGGGGGGACGGGGGATAATTTCTTTTCAATAGCGAGCGGTGATTTGCCGGTTTATCAATATAAAGGTTCTTCAGTGCCCGATGCGACTCAAATTGAAAACCCTGATCCTCAGACAGGTACGGCAGACTTATTTAAGGGTGATGGCTATAACGGTGGTTCTTATGTTAATTGTTCGGATTTGGCGCAGCCGGGTGTTGCAGCTATCTTGAACAGACAGCAGGTATTAAATAGAACCAGCCGCTGTGCCCCGGGTGCTTATTATTTGGTCAATAATTACCTGCCTCCATATAGTATGTCGGGCCAGAGTCTGCCCATCGCACCTGCAGATGCTGGATACTCGACGAATGCTCTGGCCTATCCACCTCAGTCCATGCCGTCAATTGCCGATGCTTTAAATGCCAAGGGGGTTTCCTGGAAGTGGTATACCGGTGGACTTGATGCCGGTGATGTTGCTTTGGCTGCGCAATATTATGCCAGTTTGTTTCATATTAGCGTGGCGCAAGCTACACCCCTGGTTCAGGGTGCGGAGCTTAATATTCTGGGTGATGCCCTGCTTGGATTCACTAGCATAGTGACTAATCCTGGAAATTTTGCTCATTTGAAGGGGTTAACCACTTTTTATACGGATTTAGCCACAGGAGCTTTGCCTGCTGTGTCTTATGTGGTTCCCATGAATACCCAAAGCGGTCATCCTGGTTACTCGGAAACGGCAGAGTATGAGGCATTTCTGCAGCAGTTGATCACCGCTGTGCAAAGCAATAGCACCCTGTGGGCTCATACGGCTATTGTGGTGACGACTGATGAAGGGGGGGGGCATTTTGATAGCGGTTATATCCAGAATCTGGATTTTTTTGGTGATGGACCACGCATCCCGATGCTGCTCATTTCGCCTTATGCCAGATCCGGTCATGTTGATCATGTTTACCAAGACCATGCGTCTGTACTCAAGTTTATTGAGCGTAACTGGAAATTACCCGCCTTGAGTTCACGTAGTCGCGATAATCTTGTCAATCCGCAGGCCTTGGCATCCAACCCGTATCAGCCGGTGAATGGGCCAGCGGTAGGCGATCTCATGAGTATGTTCAGTTTTTAGTTGATGGTTCAGCTTGTAAAGCCCAGAGGTTGGCATAGGTGCCGCCCTGGGCTAGCAGGTCAGCATGGCTGCCGCGTTCGACGATACGCCCCTGGTCCATGACTAGGATTTCATCAGCATCCATGATGGTGGACAAGCGATGGGCGACTACCAGGGTGGTACGCTGCTGCGTTAGCTCCAGTAACTCCGCTGCTATATGTTGTTCAGTTTGAGAATCCAGGGCTGAAGTGGCTTCATCTAGGATGAGCAAGGGTGGGTTTTTTAATAGTGTGCGTGCGATAGCTACTTGTCAAGACCCGCCTGATCATATACACGCTTTACGAACAAATCTGGGTGGTTTTTTTGCCATTGCTTGAGTTCCTGAATCGGTGTTTTGTGTTCAAGCG
>JABEVH010000015.1 GCA_013043915.1 Pseudomonadales bacterium | reverse complement strand
TCGTTGATTGATCCCCTTGTTGACGCAGGGGGGTCAGACTATTTTAAGACCGGCCGATCAAATTACCTTGTTTTCCTCCGCGAAGCGGCTCCGTCCAACCACATAGCCTATTGACATCCCGATTGCTGAAAGAATGATTTGACACGATTCAGCGCGATTTTGAATCCGGCGTGCCCAACGCCTCATCGGCGTACTCATCGATCAGCGCAATAGCAAACTCAACATAGTACCTCCTCCCCTAAAAAAGAACTATGCTTGGCAGCGACTGGCGTGGCATCCCAGTTTACTTGAAATAGGTATTCTGAACTTCATGCCTGTGTTACCCCATCCTCATTCCGTGAGGATAATTTATGAAAATTAAATGAGGCCTCGTCATGACTTTACCCGTCGTTCCATTGTTACTTGATGGCGTGTTCACGCCTAGTACAAGCTCAACGAAGCTAGAAGTACAAAATCCAGCAACCGGCAAGATTCTGGCGCAGGTCTCCTTAGCAACTCCTGATGAGATCAACGAAGCCGTGGCCTCGGCACAAACAGCATTTGCGACCTGGAAAGAAGTTCCTTCTCCTGAACGTGCGCGCTTGATGATGCGGTATCAGGCCCTGCTCAAGGAACACCTGGACGACCTGGCTCGGCTATTGGCCAGTGAGACCGGAAAAACTCTGGCTGATGCGCGTGGTGATGTCTGGAGAGGCATTGAAGTGGTTGAACAAGCAGCAGGCATTTCCAGCATGCTCATGGGGGAGACGGCTGAAAATGTAGCACGCGGCGTAGACATTTATTCCTTAATCCAACCGCTAGGCGTCTGTTTAGGTATTACTCCTTTCAATTTTCCTGCGATGATTCCCTTGTGGATGTTTCCCTTAGCCATTGCCTGCGGCAATACTTTTGTGCTTAAACCTTCTGAACAAGTCCCCCTGACCCCTACCCGTCTGGCTGAGCTCTTTGTGGAAGCCGGCTGCCCCTCGGGCGTGTTGCAGGTGGTCCATGGTGGGGCTGCTCAGGTCCAGCAGCTGCTGGAACATCCAGATATCAAAGCTGTGTCCTTTGTCGGCTCAGTGCCTGTAGGTGAAATTGTCTACCGCACAGCCACTCACCACTTAAAGCGAGTGCAGTGTATGGCTGGAGCCAAGAACCATATGGTCATCATGCCTGATGCTGACAAGACCCAGGTCATCAACGCTCTTGTCGGAGCTGCTTGTGGTGCTGCAGGACAACGTTGCATGGCTATTTCGGTGGCTATCTTTGTGGGCGAAGCTCAATCTTGGCAACACGAAGTTGCTGATGCCCTACAACAACTTAAGCCTGGTCTTTGTGATGACCCTCAGGCAGCTTTTGGCCCACTCATTTCCGCGCGCGCACGTACCCGCGTCCTGGATCTCATTGAAGCAGGCAAGAAAGAAGGAGCTGCCTGCCTGCTTGATGGTAGCCATGCTACGGTTGCTGGGGCTGAGGATGGACATTGGGTGGGTGCCACCCTGTTTGCCGGAGTAACCCCGCAGATGCGTATCTACCGTGAAGAAATTTTTGGCCCGGTACTTAGTTGCATGGAAGTCAACAGTCTCGATGCAGCTATCAACCTCATCAACGCTAACCCTTATGGTAACGGTTGCTCCTTGTTTACCCGTAGCGGAGCAGCTGCACGCAAGTTTCAGCACAACATAGAAGTAGGGCAGGTTGGCATTAACATCCCCATCCCTGTTCCTCTACCCTTTTTTAGTTTTACCGGCTGGCGCAAGTCCTTTTATGGAGATTTGCATGCCTATGGCAAACAAGCTGTCCGATTTTATACCGAAACTAAAACGATCACAGTGCGCTGGCCTGAAGAGTCTGAACCCAGCGAACTTAATACCACGATCCAATTGCGTTGATTTTTTATGAACGACACACCTATAACTACTGAACGGCTTAATACGGCTTCGAGCATGCAGGTCGGCATTGCCACCCTGTCCTCACCACGGTCATTAAATGCGCTTTCCCTGGACATGGTTCGCCTGCTTGATCAGCAATTGCGACAGTGGCAAGCAGATCCCCAAATTGCGCTGGTTGTACTTAAGGGAGAGGGTGAGCGCGCCTTCTGTGCCGGGGGCGACATACGACGACTTTATGACAGCATACGTGCACTCCCCGCCGGAGCGCGCAATCCTGAGGCTGAATATTTCTTTAGCGAAGAGTATCGTCTTGACTACTTGCTACACACCTATACCAAACCGGTACTGATCTGGGCTACCGGTGTCGTCATGGGAGGAGGCATGGGCCTGCTGGCAGGCGCCAGTCATCGCATCGTGACTGAAACCTCACGACTGGCTATGCCAGAGATTGGCATAGGCTTATTCCCCGATGTGGGAGGCAGCTGGTTTCTCAATCGCCTGCCTCCAGGCATGGGCTGTTTCCTCGGCATGACCGGGGCGCCCCTAAACGCAGCGGATGCGCTCTATGCTGGATTGGCCGATTATTACTTGGGCAACTCGCAGTTCGCAACCTTGATGGAGTCTCTGGTTGCCTCCGAGTTTGATATTGACGCTGCCTACAACCATCGTATGCTATCGCACATTATGCGAGAACTTGGTCGACAATCCCCAGAATTACCTGAGTCACCTCTTCGTCAGCATGAAGACCTTATTCGCCACGCGGGACGAGGTGATAGTGCCGTCGAAGTTATCAGTAATATTCTGGCACTGGACTCAACGTCTCCATGGATACAACAAGCCATCTCTACCCTAAAAACAGGCAGCCCTATCACAGCTTCTCTGGTCTTTGAACAACTGCGCCGCGGCAGGCATCGCTCCTTAGCAGAGTGTTTCAATATGGAGTTCATCATGGCAGTACGCTGCTGCCAGTTCGGTGATTTGGCCGAAGGAGTACGAGCTCGCCTGGTGGATAAAGACCAGCAACCCCACTGGCAGCATCAGCATGCTGGCATGATTGATATGGATACTTACTTTCTATGGCCTGCCCACTGGGGCCAGCAACCTGTCGTAATTCCACCGGAGAAGAATTGATGGACACCCCTATCGCTTTTTTTGGTTTAGGACAGATGGGCGGTCGCATGGCCCAGCGACTGCTAGACGCCGGCCTCAGCCTGGATGTCCATGATCCTGCACCTGCCTGCCTACAAGCCTTGCTGGACCATGGGGCTCATGCCTTCACACCAGGCGCAGCGCGCCATGATATCGTCATCAGCATGCTCCCTCATGACAAGGCTGTTCATGATCTTTATCTGGGGACTACAGGACTCCTACGACAACTCTCAGCCGGGACACTGGTCATCGATTGCTCAACGGTCAGCCCTGAGCTTAGCCGCCAACTCCATCAGGAAGCCCAAACCCGCAGCTTGGACTTTCTTGATGCCCCAGTCTCTGGCGGCGTGACGGGTGCCGCTGCCGGCACCTTGAGTTTCCTGTGTGGCGGCTCGGCCAGCGTTGTGACACAAGCTCAACCTGTCTTGAGCCTCATGGGTCAAAACATCATGCACGCCGGCCCTGCAGGTGCTGGGTCTGTGGCCAAACTCTGCAACAACATGCTACTGGCTATACATATGCTGGGAACCTGCGAGGCACTGAACTTAGGTGTCAAGCAAGGGCTGGATCCTGCCACGCTATCGACCATCATGCAGAAGAGTTCTGGACGCAACTGGTCCCTTGAAGTCTACAATCCCTGGCCTGGCGTGATGCCACAGTCCCCAGCCAGCCAAAGCTACCGTGGTGGTTTTCAATCGCAGCTTATGCTCAAGGATCTGACATTAGCCCACCAGAGCGCTGAAGCCTGGCACGTGTCTACCCCTTTAGGCTCCCTTGCGCAGCAACTTTACGCACAACATGTAGCAAAAGGGCATGAACAGGAGGACTTTTCTGGCATACTTCAGCTTATTCGTAGCATGGAATCCCTCCCATGACCCGACAACCCGTCATTTTTGTATCACATGGAGCGCCCACCTTGGCTGCTCATCCAGGTCGCGTTGGCCAAGCCTGGCGTGATCTGGCACAGAGCTTACCGCGCCCTGACGCCATCGTCGTTATATCAGCACACTGGCAACGTCAGGGCTTGGCTATTACCTCTGCACAACAACCTGGGCAGATTTTTGATTTTTATGGTTTTCCTGATCATCTATACCATTTAAGTTATACCCCGGCAGGTGCTCCTAAACTCGCCAGCGCCATCACTCAACGCATAGAGGAGTATGGAATTAGCTGCAAACTAGATGCTGGGCGTGGATTTGATCATGGCGTCTGGGTGCCTTTGTTGTCCATGTATCCTGAAGCCGACGTGCCCGTCTTGGCACTGAGTCTGCTCACTGACAATCAGCCTCATGCTCATTTGCGCGTGGGTGAAGCGCTGGCCGCCCTCAGTGACCTTAATATCCTGGTGCTGGGCTCAGGAGGCTTGACACACAACCTTGGCTACTTCGGGCAAGTTGCTGAAGATGGGCCTGCGCTACCCTTTGTGCAAACTTTTAGGCACTGGATGCTGGATCGGCTGCGATCCGGCCAGCACGAGGCCCTGCTTGATTACCAGCACCAAGCTCCCGATGCTGCACGCAATCATCCTACCCATGAACACCTGTTGCCACTATTTGTTTGCTTAGGGGCAGCAGGCCCCGGTTCCCATGCTGAAGTCATTGACCTCGGCGTACACTATGGCATGCTGGCGATGGACGCTGTGGTATTGACTCAGGAGATTATGTGAAGCATAGCCTTTGCTGCTTATTGCTATGCATCCCCCTGCTCGCCCATGGATGGGGCCGCCAGGGCCATACCTTTATTGGCCATGTGGCAGACCTCAACCTGACCCCTGTGGCTCGTGCTGCTGTACAATCTCTACTGGTCAACGATCTTGATGCCGATGGACAGCTATCTGGCCGACATCATCTGGCTGATATTGCCAACTGGGCAGATGAAATTCGAGCGACCCCGGCAGGTCGCCAGGAGGCATCCTGGCATTATCGCGATGTTCCGGTATGTGAACAGAGCCCGGGGCCCTGCCCTGAGGGACACTGTATCGACGAGGTTCTGCGCCATATGGTCAAGGTTTTGCGGGATAATCACGCTTCCTTGCAAGCGCGTAATGAGGCGCTGAAATGGATAGTGCACTTGGTCGGTGATATGCATCAGCCTTTGCACGTCAGCGATGATGATGACCATGGCGGCAATTGGGTCAAGGTACGAATCCTAGACCCACATGGCCGAATATTTAACCTACACCAGGTATGGGATACTGAACTCGTCAGCCTCGCGTTGCGCGAAGCGCCTGTAGATACCCAGATGCCCGCCCATTTTATTTCAGGCAGCCCTGATGACTGGCTACGACAAAGCCATCAACTTGGCGTTAAGGTTGCCTACGGCGACTTACCAGGATTTGCCTGTGGACAGCACGTGAGCGAACCTATCTTACTCAACACCGACTACCTGCAACGTGCTCTCCCCACAATACGCCAACAGCTACAACTGGCAGGCTTTCGGTTGGCTGCTCTGCTTAATCAGACACTGACATCATATACCCCCCTCATCTCCATAAACTTTGACCAAGACAACCATGACCGATCACGATCTTTTCGACAACACCCCATGCCTGGCACTGAAACCAGGGTCGTTGCAAGCGATGATTCTGGAGATGCTTCATAACCAGCCACAGCAATTTACACGGCAACTGGAAGAAAAAGTCACCCAAGCTCCTCAGATGTTTGTCGAGACCGGCGTCATCCTCAGCCTGGAGAAACTGACAGCATCCGAAGGATACGTGGATATTCAAGACCTGATACGGATGATCGAACAACTGCGCCTGCATGTACTGGGCGTATGTACCCAGCGCCCTGAGGATCTTGAACAGGTTCAACAACTCGGTTTATTACATTGGCCGGCATCACGTTTGATGAACCGACGTCCTAGCGTTGATCCTGTTGCTCCTCCCCCGCCTAGCCGCCCTAGTCTCCTGGTGACTCAACCGGTAAGAGGAGGGCAACAGGTTTATGCTGCAGGAGCAGACCTGATTGTGACTGCCAGCGTCAGTGCCGGAGCCGAATTGATCGCGGATGGCAACATCCATGTCTATGCCCCCCTACGCGGGCGTGCCTTGGCCGGAGCTCAGGGAGATAGCCAGGCCCGCATTTTCTGTCGTCATCTGGACGCCGAGCTTATTTCTATCGCCGGCAACTACATGATTGCTGAAGCCATGCGGCAACATCCCCTGTCACAACAGTCTGTTCAGGTCTATCTGCACGATACACAATTGCACATCGAGCCACTTTGACCGACAATCTACGTTTAGGCATGTCACGCAAGGAATAACTATTTTGGCCAAGATCATCGTAATTACTTCAGGCAAGGGTGGCGTGGGTAAAACCACGACCAGTGCTGCTGTTGGCACAGGGCTTGCTCAACGCGGGTATAAGACCGTGCTCATCGACTTTGATGTCGGGTTACGCAACCTTGATCTGATCATGGGCTGTGAGCGACGCGTGGTCTATGACCTGATCAATGTCATCCGTGAAGAAGCCAACCTAAATCAGGCCCTGATCAAAGACAAACGCTTCGACAATCTTTTCGTCTTGGCAGCGAGCCAGACCAGAGACAAAGATGCATTGACCCAGGAAGGCGTAGAGCAGGTCCTCAAGGAACTGTCCAACCAGTTCGACTTCATCATCTGCGACTCTCCCGCCGGCATCGAAAAAGGTGCCCATCTGGCTATGTACTTTGCCGATGAGGCCATCGTGGTGACCAATCCAGAAGTGTCCTCGGTACGCGACTCAGACCGTATGCTCGGCCTGTTAGCCAGCAAATCACGGCGAGCTGAAGAGAATCGTGAGCCTGTGGTACAGCATTTACTGTTAACTCGCTATCATCCTGAGCGCGTCTTGAAAGGCGAGATGTTGTCGGTACAGGATGTGGAAGACATCCTGTCCATCAAACTCCTCGGCGTCATTCCGGAGTCGCAAGCAGTACTTAAAGCATCCAACGCTGGCACCCCTGTCATCCTGGATGAAGAAAGCACGGCAGGTCAGGCTTATGCTGATGCTGTGGACCGTCTATTGGGCAAACCCGTGGCCCACCGCTTTCTGGATGTCGAGAAAAAAGGAATCCTCAACCGGTTTTTCGGAGTCAAGGCATGATGAACCTGTTCGATTTCTTTCGCGAACGCAAACCACAGAGCAGCGCCTCTGTTGCCAAGGAACGCTTGCAGATCATCGTAGCCAGCGAACGCAAACAACGTGGGCAGCCCGACTACATGCCAGCGCTACAACGCGACATTCTGGAAGTCATACGCAAGTACATACCCATCAGCGATGATCAAGTCCAGGTGGAAATGGCCAATCAGGGTAACTGCTCCATCCTAGAACTTAACATTACCTTACCCGAACGATAGACATTCCTCAGCGAATTATCTGGGGTTATCCTTCTTGGTCCTCAAGGGATAACCCCTTCACGCTGCAGCAACTGCCTTTTGACCTCTGGCCCCCAGCGATAGCCCGACAAGCTGCCATTACTGGCAATGACGCGATGACAGGGCACCAGAACAGCTAACTGATTGCTTGCACAGGCCCTGGCGACAGCTCGTGCAGCCGTGGGACAACCTAAACGACAAGCCAATTGCCCATAGGATAAGGTTTGCCCCAGAGGGATCACCAACAGAGCACTCCATACCCGTCTCTGCCATGGGCTACCGATCAAGCGTAGCGGCAGTTCCCCGGCTCCACCGTCCAATACAGCCACAATTTGCTGCAATAGCTCGGCTGTTTGAGCATCTGCTATTTGCTGCTCAGCGGAACCCCTCCTGGCTCCTAGCTGCACAGCCAGCACTTCCCCATCTTGCAGGGTAATGGTGGCTGGCCCCAGAGCAGTTCTCACATAAAAATCACATGCCCTCATAACAAATGCTGTTTGAAAAAAATCTCGGTACGTTTGAGTGCTTCTTCTGCAACCCCCGCCTGATATACTTCCGGGCGCGTCTGATTACAGAATGCATGATGCGCCTCATAACGAAAGATCTCTGGATGCTGACCGGCTTGTTTCATGGACTGTTCAAGCTGATCCACGATCGCGGGGGTAATCCATTCATCAAAATTGGCAAAGTGTCCCTGAAATGGGATCTTGATGTCAGCAGGATCAGCAAACTCACCCGGCGGAACACCGTAAAAACAAACCGCAGCATCCACTTCGGGCAAACGTACAGCAGCGCCAATAGTGAGGGCTCCACCCATGCAAAATCCCATAACACCGACATGGCCAGATTTCTGCTTCAGGTAACGAACCGCTCCCAACAAGTCCTGATGCGTGGCACCAGGAAAATCCAGATTCTGCATCATATGGCTGGCCTCATCAGCATCAGTGGCCTGCTTGCCATGATAGAGATCAGGCGCCAGCGCAGTGAAACCAGCCTGAGCAAAGCGGTCAGCGATACTACGGATCTGTTGATTTAACCCCCACCACTCCTGTATGACGATAATAGCGGCCCGCGCCTGTGGTACTTCAGCCAGATAGGCTTGGCAAGTACCGCCATCTGGACGATCAAAGTGCATGTCATGACCCATAGCCTGCTCCTGATATTCTGAATTATGCAAGTACTGCAATGTAGTCACTCACTGAGCTGGCAGCAAGTGACCCTGGCGCCACCATCATGGACGATTTGGCCTGAGATCGCTATGCTGTGCAACCTATTGCCCCTCGATAAGGTTTGGTCCGATGATTATTCCTCTCCTCATATTTGCCGTTATCTTCGTCATAGCCGGCCTGCGAATTACTCAGGCATGGCAGCGCGCCCTGGTTTTTCGGTTAGGTAAATTCCAACGCGTCAAGGAACCCGGATTATTTTGGATCATTCCAGTCATCGAAAGCTGCACCTTGGTGGATATGCGGACCATCACGGCTTCTGTGGATCAACAGGAAACCATCACCAAAGACAATGTCCCTGTTAAAGTCACTGCCGTTATCTGGTATGAGACTGTTGACCCGATCAAGGCGGTGATTGACGTACGCGATGTAGATCGCGCAGTTATCCAGGTAGCCCTAACCTCCTTACGAAATATCATGGGGCGACACTCCCTCGATGATATTCTCAAGGAGCAAGAATCCCTGTCCCAGACCATGCGACTAGCTATTGATACGGCTACGGAGCCCTGGGGTGTCAAGGTCAGCAGAGTAGAAATGCGCAATGTTGAAATCCCTGAATCCATGCAACGCGCCATGGCCCAGGAAGCCGAAGCGCTGCGCGAGAAGCGTGCTCGCATCATCAAAGCTCAAGCAGAACTGGAAGCCTCCCTCAAACTCAGGGAAGCAGCGGGGGTCATCATGGAGAACCCCGCTGGGCTGGAACTTAGACGCATGCAAATGATTACCGAGGTGGGCGCCGAGCAAAATACCACCACCATCATCATGATGCCCAGTGAGTTTGTTTCCATGGCCGGCGGCATCGCTGAGATGGCTCGTAAACACGTGCCCTGCCGTCACGATGACGCCTGAGCGTCCATCGGGTTCCTGGTTGATCCTCCTCGGAGCCCTCGTGGCTCTGGGCCCATTGGCTATCGATATGTACTTGCCGGCTTTCCCGGCCATCGAAACCCAGCTTGGACACGGCGCTCAACTCACATTGTCCGGATTTTTCTTAGGTCTGGTGATAGGGCAACTGATCTATGGACCTGTCAGTGACCATGTAGGCCGAAGGGCTCCCCTGCTATTTGGCGTGGGTGTTTATGTGCTGGCATCCCTAGCCTGCAGTTTTTCGACCAGCATGCATCAGCTGATTGCACTTCGATTTATGCAAGCACTAGGTGCCTGCTCCTGCATGGTCATCAGTCGCGCCATCGTGCGTGACCGCTGCCATGCTCGCGCAGCGGCCCAAGCACAATCTCGACTGATGCTGGTCATGGGAGCAGCCCCCATACTCGCTCCTAGCTTGGGCAGTTTTTTGCTACGCCATTTTAGTTGGCAAGGGATATTTATCCTGCAAGCTCTGGCAGCCAGCTTGGCCCTGTTCGCCGCATGGTGGGCGCTTGAAGAAACCCATCCCCTAGCCAAGCGACAACATACCCCCAACTGGCATGAAGTTCCCTCCGTTTTTCTTGCCTTGTTGCGTGAACGACGTTTTATGGGATTTGCTTTATCGTCTACCCTGGTAATGGCCGGCATGTTTGCCTACATCACCGGTTCTCCCTACCTGCTGATGCAGGTTTTGGGCGTATCACCACAGCACTATGCTCTGATTTTTAGCACCAATGCCGGAGCCTTCATTTTAAGCAGTCAACTCAATGCCTACTGGCTACGTCGGTATGATATGACCGTGCTCTTAAACCGAGCTATCCATCTCCCCGTACTCACAGGCATAGCCATGATAGTCATAACCTGGGCGGGCAATCATAGTCTCTATGGACTACTGGGCTTGTTGTTTTTGTACATGGGCTCCCTGGGATTCATTGTACCCAACGCTGTAGCCGCTGCTTTAGCCACGCAAGGCTCACAGCGCGCCGGTACGGCAGCCTCCCTCATGGGAGCCATGCAATTTGGCCTGGCAACACTAGTCAGCTCAGTGATGGCTTCCTGGCATCGTCAAGATGCCATCCCTGTGGTCTGCATGATGGGGCTATGCGCCCTCCTGGCATGGGGAACTAACTGCTGGTTACTCAGGCCGCACTTTCCACGCTTGTCTCGGGAGACTTAACGACTACCACGCAATCCCTAGCTAACTCCTCCATAGCCCCACGCAGATGTCGACGCATAGCAGCTGGATTAGTCACCGAGTCCCAAGTACAAGACAGGCTTAATGAGACCTTGTCCATATAACTTAAGACCACGATGGTCAGGGCATGACCTTCATACACGGGGGCTACTCCATGCATGGTTTCGAGGGGAAAACCCGCCAATGACAACCGCTGCCTTGAGCCTGGCACATTGGTGACGACCACATTAAACAATGAGGGCATCCACTTGGTCAGCCCTAAGGTGGTCCATGATTTAAGGGCCATGGCAACCAGATGCGTTGGCAAGCTGGCAAAAAGGGTCTCTATCTGCAAATGCTGGTTATAGTCTTTAGCGATGACTGCACAGGCATGAACTTTTGCCAAACGCTGGCGAGGAGAAGCCAGATCAGTGGCCAGTTCAACCAGCATGGCCGACACCTGATTGCCTCCTACTTCATTTTTATCAGCTCGGCGTGAAACGGGGGTCATCGCCACCAGGGATTGATGCGGCAGTTTACCCTGCTCCAGCAAATATCGTCTTAATCCCCCTCCCACCACACTCAGTATGACATCATTCAAGGTCGCTCCCGGAAGAGAACCCTTGATTGCCTGCAGAACCTTCATGGATAAGGATAAACAAATCTGCTGCCGACTATCGATCGTAGCAACACCAAAAGGTGTGATAGGGGCCTGCATATAATGAGGTAAGTCACGCCATGGTTGCCGGTTGAGCCGAGTCCATAACTGGCTGGCGCTATGGCGAAAACGCCCAAGCCACGGGGCCTTCGCCTCCGCATGCCCCGCTGAACTTGCTGGCCTCGGCAAGCCATCTAATAGAGCAGTCATCACCGCCTCGGCAGAAACACCATCAACCGCTGCATGGTGGACCTTGATAATACATACAAAGGCGTAGTCATTGCCTGCATCGATACGCCGAATGCCCTCAGGATGCGGCTCACGCTCCACATAAAGGATTTCCCATAAGGGCTCCCGTCTATCGAGCGGCTGAGCAAAGAAGCTAGCCGTAAGCTCGCTCAGTGTTTCTTCGTTGAGCGGACCCGGATATCGTAAGCTGCGAATATGCCGTTCCAGGGATAAGTTGGAGACCTCTTCCCATGCATACTCCAAACCCAGCCATTTGGGCTTTAATCGTCTACGAAACAAAGGGTGAACATCTAACCGGGACGACACATGAGCTTTTAAACGTGCCAAGCTCATGCATGCATCTCCTGCTGCGGAGAAGCACAGTACAGCACCTACATGCATAGGGCTGGCCGGTGTTTCCAGATGAATAAAGGCAGCATCCAGATTGCTGAGTTCTTGCATGGCTAATCTCCATCGCTTGATAGCCTGA
>JABEVH010000232.1 GCA_013043915.1 Pseudomonadales bacterium | reverse complement strand
GTTCAATGCCATGTCGTGGTGTTGCCTGGCCCGGTACAGGGTGAAGGTCACAGCCGGCGTCGGGCGGAACAGGTGGCTGCTGAGGCAGCCTTGCAACAAATCAAAGTGAGCCAGGCATGAGCGAAGATACTATCGCCAGTTTTTTTCAGGGGGAGCGGGAAATTCCTGCCGATCATCGTTGCGGACATGTCGCCATTGTCGGGCGGCCCAATGTAGGCAAGTCGACCTTGCTCAATCATCTGCTGGGCCAGAAACTCTCGATAACCTCACGCAAGCCTCAGACAACGCGTCATCGTATCCTGGGCATACAGAGTGCTGAGCGTTATCAGATTTTGTTCGTGGATACGCCGGGCATGCATCGTGAACAAAAAAAAGCCATTAACCGGGTCATGAATCGCTCGGCGAGTAGCAGTTTGCGTGATGTGGATGCGGTCTTGTGGGTGGTGGATGCGCGCCGCTGGACGGATGAGGAAGACTGGATTCTTGAAAAAATCAAGGGTGTACAGGTGCCGGTTATTCTGGTGATCAATAAGATCGATACGCTTGAAGACAAAGCTCAATTGTTGCCTTTGTTGAATGACTTATCCTCACGGCATACTTTTCATGCGGTGATACCTGTCTCTGCCTTGCAGGGGCATAATCTTGATCGTTTGATGGAACTCATACCGCCGCTGTTGCCGCTAGCTCCTCCTGTCTACGAACAGGATCAGCTCACGGATCGTTCACACCGTTTTCTGGCCGCAGAGATGGTGCGTGAGAAAGTCATGCGCCAATTGGGTGATGAAGTCCCCTATGAACTGACGGTAGAAATTGAGCAGTTTGTCGAGGAAGGGCGTCTTATGCGCATCGGGGCACTTATTCTGGTGGAGAAAGATGGTCAGAAGGCTATCGTGATCGGGGAGGGAGGACAACGCCTCAAACGTATCGGTACCGAAGCGCGTTTGGATATGGAGAAGCTGTTTGATCGCAAGATCATGCTGAGCCTGTGGGTCAAGGTCAAAGGTGGCTGGTCAGATGATGAACGAGCTTTGCGCAGCCTAGGCTACGGTGATGATCTGGGGCGTTGATGCCTGATTTGGCCTTTGTCCTGCATCAGCGTCCTTATGGTGAATCGGGCGCCTTGCTGGATTTGCTGACGGTGGCTGAGGGTAGGGTGGTGGTGGTGGCTCGCGGGGTGCGAGGTCGGCGAAGACGTATGGATGTTCGCTTGTTTACACCCTTGCAGGTAGCCTATGCTGGCCGTCGCGATCTAAAAACCCTGACCCAGGCCGAAGGCGGTGGAGAGCCGGTCGTGTTGCTGGGGCGCCAGCTATATCTGGGGTTTTATCTCAATGAGCTGGCTTGTAGGTTACTGCCGCGTGATTGGCCTGTGCCGGCGCTGTTTCTTGAATACCAGCAAGCCTTGCATGATGTAACCTCCGTGGATACGGCGGTGATGGAAACTGCTCTGCGGCGTTACGAGCGTTGCATGCTAGAGATGTGTGGCTTTGATCATCTCTTTGCTGTTGAAGTGGAACATGGCGAGCCTCTTGAGCCGGAGGCCAGCTATGCACTGGATCCTGAGCGAGGTTTTTTGCGCGCGCATTCCGGTTACTTGGGAGCTCATTTACTGGCTATGGACCGGGCTGATTATGGTGATCCTGAGGTTAGGCTGGGCGCCAAGCATATTTTTCGTCAATGGCTACATGTTCAGTTACAAGGACGGCCTTTGCGTAGCCGTGAACTATTTAAGCAAGAGGTCAAGTGAGGTTAATTGCCTCGCTGCGCCGACGTACTCTAAGGGAACTTAAAGCATGCAGCATCGATTGTTGTTAGGTGTCAATATCGATCATATCGCCACCTTGCGTCAGGCACGCGGCGAGTCTTATCCTGATCCCGTGCATGCGGCTTTGCTGGCAGAACAGTCTGGCGCTGATGGCATCACCCTGCATCTACGCGAAGATCGTCGCCATATCCAGGAGCATGATGTACGTCGTATGCGGCCTTTGCTGGCGACGCGCATGAATTTGGAAATGGCGCTGACCCCATGGATGCTGGAGTTTGCCCTGGAAATTCGACCGGAATTTGTTTGTCTGGTGCCTGAAAAGCGCGAAGAACTCACCACCGAAGGTGGTCTTGATGTCGCTGCAGATGTGGCGGGGATACGGTCAGCCTGTGAACGTCTCCGTGCAGCGGGAATACAGGTTTCCTTGTTCGTTGATCCTGAGCAGCATCAGCTTGATGCTGCATTGCGTACCGGGGCTGCCGCGGTTGAGTTGCACACCGGGGCTTATGCTAAAAAACCAGAGGTGGCGCAGTTGCAACGATTGCGTGCTGCGATCGATCATGTGGATGGCCGCATGATCGTCAACGCAGGTCATGGACTGCATTATCATAATGTTGAGCCAGTAGCTGCTTTAGCAGGACTGCATGAGCTGAATATAGGCCACGCTATCATGGCTCGAGCTCTGTTTACCGGACTGGCTGAGGCCGTAGCGTCTATGAAAAAATTGATGCGTGAGGCGGTGCAGCTCGCATGATTATGGGCTTGGGTACGGATTTAGTGCAGATTTCCCGGATTGAGCGGGTGCAGGGACGTTTTCCTCAGCGTTTTGCTCGACGTATTCTGACCCAGCATGAGTTGGTTGAGTGGCTGGAGCACAAGCACCCGGAGCGCTTTCTGGCACGTCGCTTTGCCGTCAAGGAAGCTGCCAGCAAGGCGCTAGGCACCGGGTTTCGTGAAGGCTTAC
>JABEVH010000231.1 GCA_013043915.1 Pseudomonadales bacterium | reverse complement strand
CAGCGCCTATGCCGATAACGGGGACGTGAGCAGCCTGGGTTAGAGTCTCTGCCAATGGGCGGGGAACACATTCAAGCAATAACAGATCAGCGCCTGCCTGCTCCAGGATCAGAGCATCGTCCAGCAGTTGTTGAGCTGCGGATTCTTGACGTCCCTGAACTTTATATCCTCCAAAAACATGTACGGATTGAGGAGTTAGTCCCATATGCAGGCAACACGGTACTCCATTGCGACGTAAGGAGGTCACGGTAGGAGCCAGCCAACGACCTCCTTCAAGTTTGACCATATGAGCCCCTGCTCGCATCAGGGCAGCAGCACTGGTCAATGCTGAGGATTCATTCCCGTAGGTCATGAAGGGGAGGTCGGCCATTAAGAGACTGCCCTGGTTGCCACGCGCTACGCAGCGCGTGTGATAAACCATCTCATCCAGCGTAACAGGCAAGGTGGAATCATGGCCTTGTATGACCATGCCTAAAGAGTCACCGACCAGGATAACTTCGATCCCTGCTTGGCTGATGGCATGAGAAAAGCTGGCATCATAAGCGGTTAAGCACGCAAATTTTTGACCTTGAGTTTTGAGTTGCCGCAAGGTGTTGAGCGTTACCGGAGGTGTCATGATGCTGTCTCCTGTCCAGGTTATGATGTTGTTTCCAGTCGATACAAGTGCTGATCCTTAACCTGGTCAAGAAAACTGTCCAGACGACGCCCATCGGGTAGACACAGGTCAGCATCCAAGTCCAGTAAGGGCAGCAAGACAAAAGCACGCTGCGTCAAGTATGGATGAGGAATCGTCAAGCGAGGACTCTCCATGCTCATCCCTTGCCATATCAGTATATCAAGATCTAGGGTTCTGGGGCCCCAATGCACATCACGTCGTCTACCTTGCAGGTTTTCTTGGGCTTGTAGCCGATCGAGGAGCTCCAAGGGAGATAATGAAGTGGTCAATCGTGCTACAGCATTGATGAAATCATCCTGAATGACCGGTCCCAGGGGGGAACTACGGTACCAAGGTGAACTACACTCTATGTTAAGGTTGTCAGCATTGAGCGATAGCAAGGCATGATGTAAGGAAGCCTGTGCATCCCCGAGATTGGCACCCAACCCAATATAAACTGTACTAATCATGCGGGCTTACGTTTGCGCGGACGCCGTTTACGACGGTTAGGTGCTGATGCAGCTTTTTGGTCGACCAAGGCGCGAGCCATTTCTGCCTGCAAGCCCGGGTCTGCATGTTGGTAGCGTTCCCACCAGGCGCCCATATGACCGGTCGTTTCTCCGGATTGTTCACGAAGCACCAAAAAATCAAAAGCAGCCCGAAAACGAGGGGATAGCAATAGAGTATCTAGTTGGCGAACATCGGGTACTTGTAGCCGAGGTTGCATTTCCCAAATTTCACGAATGGCTGTGCCCGTGAATTTGGTCAAGGCGGTGCGTTCAGATTGCTTTTGTAAAACATGCTGTGATGCTTGTTGCCAGGCAGGCATCACGGGGGAGCCATGATCATGCAGTTGTCGTTGACGATCTTGTACGCTTTGCCAGAGTAGTGCTGCGTAGAAGAAGGCCGGATTGATGCTTTTGCCCGCAGCAATTCTGTCATCTGTACTTTGCGCCGTGGCCCGTATCAGCTTCATGCTGGGGTCATTGGCGTGCAGGGAAGGAAACAGTACCGGTAATAGACGCAAGTTTTCCAGCATATCCAAAATTTGAGTAGCATGGCCACAAGCCAGCAACTTTTGCACTTCATCAAAAAGCCGGTGTGGAGATACACTGGCGAGTAAGGTGGCCAGTTGAGGAATGGGCTCAGCGCAAGAAGGGTCCAGAGTGAATTGCAACTTGGCGGCGAAGCGCACAGCTCTAAGCATGCGCACGGGATCTTCGCGGTAACGGGTTTCAGGATGGCCGATCAGGCGGAGGGTGCGTCGCTCAATATCTGCAACACCTCCCGCAAAATCATGGATCGAGAAATCAGCGATATTGTAATAAAGTGCATTGACGGTGAAATCCCGCCGTTCAGCATCTTGTTCTATCGAGCCATAGACATTGTCGCGTACGATCATGCCCGTAGCATTAGTGGCTCCCTGCCCGGTATCATCCAGGTGATGGGCACGAAAGGTGGCAACTTCAACCGTATCCCTGCCAAACATGACGTGGACCAATCGGAACCGGCGGCCGATGATGCGTGATGAGCGGAACAGATTGCGCACCTCTTCTGGCGTTGCGTTGGTGGCTACGTCATAGTCTTTGGGCTGTAAACCCAAAAGCAGATCTCGTACGCTGCCACCTACCAGATGAGCCTGAAAGCCGGCTTCGTGTAACCCGTACAGCACTTTTTTTGCTGCGCTGGAAATTTGCTGGCGCGACAGGTTATGTCGATCACGTGGAATGATCTGTAACTTGAGTTGGGGGGGGCGTGGTTGTCCACGCAGGCGTTGCATCAGTCGTTTCAGCATGCGAGGGCGAAATGCTCCTACGGCCAGAGTTTATAAGGAAGCATGGAGTATAAGGCCAAAAGGTCCAACCACCAAAAAAAACAGCGGGAGAGGTCGCCCGCTGTTTTTGGTTACCTGCAAAACATATGATTATTATTATTTACCCTACAGAAACGCCGTTTATTATTGTTTATATAGGCGCTTCATAACCTGATAAAACTTAAGCCGGCTTATACCGGTCGTTTCTATAATAAATGCTGCTTATCTTCTCAGTGGCCCTTCGCCATACCCGCTCCTGCATGGCGAAGGATCCTTTTATCGGCACATGTTGCACTTTAAATACATAGCATGAAGTGTGCCAACTTTAATGTTTGAGATAAAAACAATTAAATACAATGAGTTGGGTTTTTTGTCTCTCGGATGACAATATGTTTTCTGTGTCGATAGGTAACAGATGTGTCACCGCAGGTACACGGAGGCGTCTAGCCTCTGTGAAGTATCGCTCGTGAACACTTGTCCGCGCATTCCCCTTGCTAGGTGAGTTCCGAACCAGCATTGCACCAGCAGGGGGTCAAGCGGACGGTTTTGAATATGCAGCTTAATGT
>JABEVH010000230.1 GCA_013043915.1 Pseudomonadales bacterium | reverse complement strand
ATGACTGTTAGGCTGGCCGTCTGTCTGTTAGATGGCAGGGCGACCACCCGGGCATTTTTGGCGGTTAATGATAATTTTTTTGCAATCAAGCTGGCCCGATGCAATTCGGTAGCTACGGTAGCAGCACAGACACTGGCAGCCGAGGGGCGTGTTGCCATGTTTCTTGCCATACGAAAACACTCTGGGTTAAAACTACAAGCAGTATAGGTCGTCTATGATTAATTGCAGGTTGTTGCGTTGATTGGGGGAGGCAGGAGGATGCCGTGGTGGGTATATATTATTGATTGTGAATCTGACCGGTTGTATACGGGCATCAGCACCGATCCGCAACGACGTTTTGAGCAGCATCGCCAAGGGCGAGGGGCACGATTTACACGCATGTATCCTCCCCGGCAGCTGTTGGCCGCCGTTGCCTGCACTACACGTTCTGAGGCTAGCCGCGAGGAATTCCGTATTAAAGCGTTGAGCCGTATGCATAAACTTGGCTGGGTGGCGGCTCATCCTTGGGTGGAAAGTTGTCTGGCACCGGGAGATGTTGAATGTTGAGTAACCTGAGTAGGGTGTTGGTCGGAATGGGTTTGGCGATGTTGCTCAGTGCCTGTGGTTCGAGTACGGCTACTCCAGGGATGGGTGGAGGGATCAGCCTGAGCGTACTGGCAGGAACCTTGACTGGCCCGGTGGGACATGTCGATAACACGGGTACCGCAGCGAGTTTTGATAACCCCCAGGGCGTTGTTATCGATAATAACGGTAATGTTTATGTGGCTGATACCCTGAATGATACCTTGCGTCGCGTGAGTCCTCTGGGTGTGGTCACCACATGGGCAGGTACCACGGGTCAGCCGGGTAGTGTTAATGCCACCGGTACAGCCAGCAGTTTTAATGTTCCCCACGGTTTAGCCATCGACCAGGCAGGCAATGTCTATGTGGCTGACACCGGTAATAATCTGGTGCGGGAAGTATCTGCCATGGGGGCGGTAACTACCTTGGCGGGCTCAGGCGTCATAGGGTCAAGCGATGGGACGGGAGCGGCAGCATCTTTTGATGGACCTCTGGGGGTGGCTGTCGATTATGCAGGTAATGTCTATGTGACCGATAGCTTGAACAATACTATCCGTAAAATCACGCAACGGGGAGCGGTGACTACGCTGGCAGGAACGCCGGGAGTGACGGGAAGTGCTGATGGCTCAGGTGCAGCTGCTGCCTTTAACGGGCCTGAAGGCATGGTGGTTGATGCTTCGGGCAATCTTTATGTCGCTGATACGGGAAATCATGCTGTGCGCAAGATCACGCCGTCCGGGATCGTCAGCACCTTGGCAGGTAATGCGCTGTTGCCGGGAACGCTGGATGGGTCGACCAGCGTGGCTGAGTTTAGCCAACCCATTTCGGTGGCAATCAACGTCGCAGGAGTGATCTATGTGCTGGATAAGTCAGTACATGCCTTGCGCATGATCAATGCGGGTAAGGTGAGCACGTTGTTGAGTGATACATCAACCAATGCCGGCATACTTTGGCAAGACTTGCCTTTACCGTTGGCCATAACCCTGGACGTTCATCAGCAGCCTGTGATGGTGACCAATGATGCGGTCGTACAAGGGATGGGTTTTTAACGCGCGCTGTTTTGTGGTCTAGGTCAGTATCCAGATGCCCTGGGCGTCGTGCTGGGCTAGCCCTTGTTCTTGTAACCATAGAAGATGGGCCAATAGCGAGAACTGAGCCACCGGATGAAGTTGCGCAGGGACATCATCATAGACCCGTGGAGTCAGTTCAGCGACGTCGCCTGGGAAGCCATGCAAGACCTGTTTTACTTTGAGTTCGCGTTGCCGGCGGTGAGCCAGCGTCCATTCCAGTACAGGTGCCGCGGGTACGAGAGGGTCTCCGTGTCCGGGTAGCATGCGATGGGCCTGGGTGTCGAGCAGGCGTTGCAGCGATGCCATATAGTCGCCCATATGCCCGGAGGGAGGAATGATGACCACGGTAGAGCCTGCAATGACATGATCCCCCGTGAGCACATCGCCCCTTTCTTCCAAGTAAAAGCTAAGGTGATTACCGACATGTCCCGGTGTGGCGATAACTCGCAAAGGGCCACATTCCGTAGTGAGTACCTCGCCATCGGTCAGGATACGGGTAATGTGTGTGGTGGTGTCCTGACGTAATAAATCGGTAGGTGGGCATCCCAGCACAGGAACGGACATCATGTCTTGCAGCGTTGCTGCCGCTGGCGAGTGATCCAAATGCGTATGGGTCAACATGATGCTTTCCAAGCATGCGCCTAACTCATCGAGCGCTTGCCTGATTCTGGGAATCTGATCAGGTAAGTCAGGCCCGGGGTCAACCAGGGTAATACGTTGGTGGCCGATAAAGTAACTCTGCGTACCCTGGCCGGTCATGATGCCAGGGTTGTGTGCAGTCAGGCGATGCAGTCCTGGGCCCAGAGCGACCAGATCTCCTCTCATGATGGTGCGTTCTGGCGTTGCTGCCACAAATGCCAGGTGGCAGCGCGTAGACCCCTCTTGATGGTGGTATAAGTGGGACGATGTTTCTGCGCCATTTCCTCGGCAAAGGACAAGGTTTGATGAAACAGTTGCTCACTGGGATAGATGTGATCGACCACGTGCATACGTTGGCAGTCAAAGCCACCTATAGCCTGAGCTGTTAGAGACAGAGTCCAGACGGCATGGGCATTGGGTAGCTGTTGAACGACATCAAACATGGCGGGAGTAAAGGGCATCTTGACCTTGACCTCGGAGAAGCAAAAGCGACCGCGTTCCTCTCGCATAAACCGAAAATCACAAGAGGCTGCCAGCAAAGCTCCACCGGCATAACAATTGCCCGTGATACATGCGATGGTAGGGAGGCTCAGCGTAGACAAACGCAAGAGCACATCTTCCATACGCGTAAGAAAGGCTGCAACATCAGCTTCATCACGTGTCATCAACCAAGGGAGATCAATACCATTACACCAGGTTTTCGGATGGTTGCTGTAGATAATCAGGCTGGCATGTTCACGGTCAGCTTCCATACGATCCATACACTGCTGAAGTTCCTGCAGCACTTCATCATTGAGGTTATTGTCCATGTTGGGAGAGCCCAAGCTGAGTATCCACACCGGCCCTTGTCGTTCTAAATCCATATACTTCATTAACCAGCCACCTAAATTTTGTGAACATCATATGCGTGATAAGTATATGGACATTCTGTCGGCCAAGGGTGGTTCTGTCAATTTTGTTAGGGTGAGCATGTTAGGATAGATAGGGTTTTTTTGAGTGTAATCTTCATGCTGATACTTTTATCTCCAGCCAAAAGTCTTGATTTTCATCGTGAAGTAGGGGAGTGGCCTTTGCAGTGGCCGCGGTTACTGTCATCCTCAGTCTACTTGATCGAGCAGTTGCGAGCCTATACGGTTCCTGAGTTGGCTACCCTGATGCATCTAAGTGATAAGCTGGCAGCGCTGAATGTGGCTCGCTATGCAGAATGGCTGCCGCATCCCAATCCCCAACAGGGTCGTGCTGCTGTGCTGGCTTTTGATGGCGATGTCTATGAGGGGCTACAAGCCTATGCTTGGGATGAGCAGGTCATGCAGCGGGCAGAGCAGCAATTGCGTATGCTCTCCGGGCTCTATGGGTTACTGCGACCGTTGGATAGCATCATGCCTTACCGCCTGGAAATGGGGACGGCATTGCCGCAGGCAGAGGGCAAGGATTTATATGCCTTCTGGCGAAAAATTTTAGCTGTGCTGATCAACGCAGACAGAGAGGCCGCTGGAGGTGTGGTGGTCAACCTGGCGTCGCAGGAGTATTTCAAGGCGGTAGCCGGCGCCTTGCCTGCGGGTTCTGTGATCAGTCCGCAGTTTCTTGAACAGCGTGCTGGCAAGGTCAGTATGATCAGTTTTTATGCTAAAAAAGCACGTGGGCTGATGGCTGACTGGATACTTAGGCAAGGCCTGAGTCGTACTGCTGATTTGCAGCACTTCTGCGCCGAGGGTTATTTCTACGATGCAGAGCGCTCACGCCTTTTACAGCCAGTTTTTGTGCGTACTCATGCCTGATCTGTCGGGCTCACGACTAGCGCTGCCTCCAGTAGGGTGCGTGTGTAATCGGACTGCGGATGATTAAATACACGCTCTGCCGGACCCTGTTCCATGACCTCGCCTCGACGTAGGACGAGGATATGGTGACTTAGTGCCCGTACCACCTTGAGGTCATGGCTGATAAAGATCATGGCGAACTGATAGCGCTCCTGTAACCGCCGTAACAATTCCACCATCTGTTTTTGTACGGTTCGATCCAGAGCAGACGTTGGTTCATCGAGGACAATAAGGCGAGGCTGTAACGTCAGAGCGCGTGCAATAGCAATACGTTGACGCTGTCCTCCAGAGAACTCATGTGGATAGCGATGCTGAACGGCAGGATCCATCTGTACATCATTCAGGGCGGCTATAATGCGTTGTTGCTGTTTTTCCAGGGCGATGCCCTGCACCTCGAGTCCTTCAGCCAGTATCTGACCTATGCTCATGCGCGGGCTCAAGCTGCCATAGGGGTCCTGGAACACCATTTGGAAGTGTTTGCGTTGGGGACGTAGTGCTTTGGGTGAGAGAGTCGACAGGTTCTGTCCCATAAAAATGACGTCGCCCTGACTCGGTAAAAGACGCATGATGGCCAAACCCAAGGTGGTTTTACCCGATCCCGATTCGCCGACGACACCGTAAGTCTCACCAGCGCCAAGTTGCAGACTCAGGGGTTTGACGGCATCCACATAGCTGCGTACTCGCCTGAACAGGCCGCTTCTGATAGGGAATGATACGGAAAGATGCTGAATATTCAGGAGCATTTCCTGCTGTGCGGGGGGGGCAGGTAACCCTTCCGGTTCAGCAGCCAGCAGCAATCGCGTGTAAGGATGGTGCGGTGTTGCAAACAGTTGGCGTACAGGCTGATCTTCAACGGTGCGGCCACTTTGCATGACTACGGCACGGTCGGCATAGTGGTAGACCAGACCGAGGTCATGGCTGATCAGCAGTACGGCAAGGTTAAGGTCTTTCTGTAGGCCTCGTATCAGTTCAAGAATCTGCTTTTGCAGGGTAACATCCAGAGCCGTTGTAGGTTCATCGGCGATCAGCAGTTGCGGGTCATTAGCCAAAGCCATGGCGATCATGGCGCGTTGTCTTTGCCCGCCAGAAAGTTCATGAGGGTAGCGTGCCAGCAACGGAGTCTCCAACCCTACGCGTTCTAGCAATGAGGTGGCGCGTTCACGTGCTTGTCGCTGGGTGCATCCACGGTGCAGGATCATGCCTTCACAGATTTGTCGACCCACGGTATGTAAGGGATTAAATGCCGTTAAAGGTTCCTGAAAAATCATGCCGATATGATTGCCCCGCAGCGCGCGCAACCGACGTTCGGGTGCTTGAACCAAGTCTTCATGGCCCCAGAGGATACGTCCTCCCAGGCGAGCTTGCGGTGGTAGGAGACGGGTAATGGCTGCTGCTGTGAGCGATTTGCCTGAGCCGGATTCCCCGACTAAGGCCAGCATCTCCCCCTGTGACAGTTGCAGGCTGACATCATGCAAGGGCTGGCTGCCATCCCTGAAGGTCAGGCTCAGATTTTCTATCGAGAGTAAGGCCGGTTGCATGCGTTACCTCGGTGAGTGTCGCGGATCAAAGGCATCCCGAACTGCTTCGCCGATAAAGATCAGCAGGGTCAGGATGGTCCCTAGGGAGAAAAATGCGGTGAGCGCCAGCCATGGAGCATCAAGATTGGCTTTGCCCTGACTGAGCAGTTCCCCTAAGGAAGGTGAGCCCGGAGGCAGACCAAAGCCCAAAAAATCCAGGGAGTTTAGCGTGGCGATGGCACCAGTGACCACAAAAGGCAGGTAAGTCATGGTGGATACCATGGCATTGGGCAACAAATGTCGCAGGATGATGCGAGTATTAGATAGCCCTAAAGCACGAGCTGCCCGCACATATTCCATATTGCGACCTCTCAGGAACTCAGCGCGCACCAGATCCACCAGATGCATCCAGCTAAACAGCAACATGATGCCCAGCAACCACCAGAAGCTGGGGGCAAACATGCTCGATATGATGATAAGCAGGTACAACATAGGTAAGCCCGACCAGACCTCCATGATTCGTTGGCCAGCCAGATCCACCCAGCCCCCGTAATATCCCATGAGCGCCCCCGCCGCAATCCCGATGACCGAACTGATCGCACTGAGTATCAGGGCAAAAACGATGGAAAGGCGAAATCCGTAGATTAAACGCGCCAGCACATCACGGCCCTGATCATCCGTACCCAGCAGGTTGACGCGGGAAGGGGGAGCAGGCGTAGGTACATCCAGATCATAGTTGATGCTCTGGTCACTAAAACGTAACGGTGGCCAGAGCATCCATCCATGCCGATTAATCAAAGATTGTACATAAGGATCGCGGTAGTCGGCTGTGGTCAGAAAACTTCCGCCCCAGCGGGTTTCCGGGTAGTCCTTCAGCATGGGGAACATCCAGTGTCCTTCAAAACGGATCACCAGGGGCTTATCGTTAGCCAGAATATTGGCAAAGAGGCTGAGGCCGAACAAAAGCAGAAATAGCCACAGCGACCACCAGCCCCGGCGGTGCTGGCGAAAAATTTCAAGTCGACGTCGGGCAAGAGGAGATAAGGTCATGACCTGCGCTCAAAATCAATGCGTGGATCCACCAGGGTATAAGTTAGATCGCTCAAGATCTTGAGGAACAACCCTAGCAGGGTAAAGATATACAACATGCCAAAGATAACCGGGTAATCGCGGTTGACCGCAGATTCAAAACTGAGCAAACCCATGCCATCAAGATTGAAGATAACCTCGATGAGCAAAGAACTGGTAAAGAAGACCCCGAGCAGGGTGCCAGGCAGACCCGCTATGACGATGATCATAGCATTGCGAAATACATGTCCATACAGGATCTGATGTTCACCTAGCCCCTTGGAACGGGCAGTCATCACGTATTGTTTATTGATTTCATCGAGAAAACTGTTTTTGGTCAGCATGGTCAGGCCGGCAAAACCACCGATCACCATGCAGAATACGGGCAGGATAATGTGATGCAGGTAATCCAGGGCCTTATGCCAGGGGCTTAAGTGAGCGAAGTTGGCAGAGACCAGACCCTGCATGGGAAACCATTGCAAGTAACTGCCGCCGGCAAAAAGTACGATCAGGACGATGGCGAACAGGAAGCCGGGGATGGCATTGCCGATGATGATCAGGGTGCTACTCCAGGTGTCAAAACGAGCTCCGTTACGCACAGCTTTAGCGACGCCTAGGGGGATAGAGACCAAATAGATGATCAAGGTACTCCAAAGGCCCAAGGAGATGGAGACCGGCATTTTTTGCAGAATCAATGAAATCACGGACTGATCTTTGTAAAAACTCTGGCCAAAGTTGAAATGGAGGTAGTGAACAACCATCAGCTCAAAGCGTTTGCTGGCGGGTTGATCAAAGCCGTATTGCTTCTTGATCTGGGCGACCAGGTCAGGGCTAAGACCCTGGGCTCCGCGGTAAAGCGCATCTGACTGCAGTCGGCTGGTACTGGCCGCACTGACTTCTGAACCGCCACCGGTGAGTCGACCACCTTGCCCCCCCTGTCCCTGTAGACGAGCCAGTGTCTGTTCGACAGGGCCGCCAGGGGCTGCCTGTATGATCAAGAAATTGATAAGCATGATGCCAAACAAGGTAGGCACGATGAGCATAAGACGACGAATCAGGTAATTTAGCATGAGTATCAGTCACTCCCGTCCTGGTGTGCGCGCACCAGTGCCTGGCGTTGAGGATCGATCCACCAGGTTTCCATGCCCAGAGCATAGGCCGGCGTAATATGTGGTCTTTTAAAGAAATCCCAGTAGGCTACACGGTAACTATCGACATAATACTGAGGTATCACATACCAGCCAGCCATCAGCACCCTGTCCAGTGCCTGGGTGTAGTGGATGAGTTCATCTCGGTTGCGGGCGGTGAGCATATTGT
>JABEVH010000229.1 GCA_013043915.1 Pseudomonadales bacterium | reverse complement strand
GTAATACGCGCTTTGGAGTTTGCTCCATGTGCTACGGTCGCGATCTGGCGCGTGGTCACCTGGTCAATATCGGTGAAGCCATTGGGGTGATGGCTGCTCAGTCCATCGGTGAGCCGGGTACACAGCTCACCATGCGTACGTTCCACGTCGGTGGTGCCGCCAGCCGGCAACAGGCTGAAAATAATATCCAGGTTCGCAAGGACGGTATTGTCAGGTTCCATAACATCAAGACAGTACAGCACGCTAAAGGACATCTGGTATCAGTCAGCCGATCGGGAGAGTTGGGTATCGCGGATGAACGCGGTCGTGAACGTGAGCGTTATCGCTTGCCCTATGGCTGTACCATTACGGTTCGCGATGGCGACACGGTTAAGGGTGGTCAGATTGTAGCGACGTGGGATCCGCATACCCATCCGATCATTATTGAAATGGCCGGTAAGGTCAAGCTGGTAGACATGGATGAAGGGATTACTGTCGTTCATAAAACAGATGATCTGACCGGTTTGACCAGTATTGAAATTATGGACCCGAAAGATCGTCCGGCTGCAGGCAAGGATCTTCGACCTGCGGTACGACTGGTTGACGAGAAGGGCCAGCCCATTCGCCAGGAAGGGAACGATCAGCCTGTTCAGTATTTCTTGCCGCCAGGAGCGATGAGTAGCTTGCAGGATGGAAGCGTGGTGGGGGTGGGGGATATAATTGCCCGTATCACGCAAGGCGCTTCAAAAACTCGTGACATCACCGGGGGCCTGCCTCGTGTGGCTGACTTGTTTGAAGCACGCAAACCCAAGGAATCAGCAATTCTGGCTGAGATCTCCGGGGTTATTACCTTTGGTCGCGAAACCAAGGGCAAGAACAGGTTGGTGATTACCCCTGATGATGGCTCAGCGGTCCATGAGGAAATGATTCCCAAGTGGCGTCAGATCAACGTGTTCGAAGGCGAGCGCGTTGCTAAGGGTGAAACCATCTCTGATGGCGCACAAAACCCGCATGACATTCTTCGCCTGAAAGGTGAAACCGAACTGGCGCGTTACATAGTGCGTGAAGTTCAGGATGTTTACCGCATGCAGGGTGTGAAAATCAATGATAAGCACATTGAGGTTATCATCCGTCAGATGCTGCGCAAGGTTGAAATTACTGAGTCCGGTGACTCAACCTTTATTAAAGGCGAGCAGGTTGAGTACTCCAGGGTGATGGAAGAGAATCAGAAACTTGATTTAAATGGTCGATTCATGGCGCATTTTGATCGGGTTCTGATGGGGATTACCAAGGCATCTCTGGCGACAGAGTCCTTTATCTCAGCTGCATCATTCCAGGAAACTACTCGCGTACTTACGGAAGCAGCCGTCAGTGGCAAGGAAGATGATTTGCGAGGCCTGAAGGAAAATGTGGTGGTAGGTCGCTTGATACCGGCAGGTACCGGGTATGCCTACCATTTGGAGCGCCGCCGTTTGAAGTTGGTTGCCCAGCAACCCGCAGGACCTACTACGGAAGAGCTGGAATTGGCATTGAGCGCAGCACTAAATGACTCTGAGCAGGCCTAAGTCATAAGGATATAGCTGAGTGGCGTTGACGCCACTCAGTTTCGCTTATAGAATGTGCACCCTTTTTGTTGTGCTATGGCGTTGGTCCTGGCGCGACAAGAAATGAAATATCTAACGGGAGTAGATGCCAGATGGCAACAGTAAATCAGCTCGTGCGCAAAGGGCGCACGGACGTTGGCTCAAAGAGTGACGTTCCTGCGCTGAAGGGCAGTCCGCAAAGGCGTGGTGTTTGTACGCGCGTATATACCACAACCCCAAAGAAGCCGAATTCGGCTCTGCGTAAGGTTTGTAAAGTTCGTCTGACCAGCGGTTTTGAAGTGATTTCATACATTGGTGGCGAAGGACACAACCTGCAAGAGCATAGCGTAGTTCTGATTCGTGGCGGTCGCGTTAAGGATCTACCAGGTGTGCGTTATCACACTGTGCGCGGATCCTTGGATTGTGCTGGAGTTAAGGATCGTAAACAAAGCCGTTCGAAATACGGCTCAAAGCGTCCAAAGTCCTGAGATTAGGGCCGTGACGAGTAAGGCCAGGCGGGCGCTGCTGATGACAACATTCAGCCTTTGTTCTGGATCAACCTGAAGATTAACGAGTATTCATTATGCCAAGAAGACGTGTTGTTGCAGCCCGGGAAGTTTTGCCGGATCCCAAGTTCGGAAGTCAGACTATTGCTAAGTTTATGAATCAGGTCATGGAGCGCGGAAAGAAATCCGTTGCTGAAAAAATTGTTTACGGTGCCCTGGCGCGTATTACAGAAAAGCAAAAAGGTGATCCTGTACATTTCTTTGAAGAAACGCTGGAAAAACTGCGTCCCATGGTTGAAGTGAAAGCTCGACGTGTAGGTGGTGCTACCTATCAGGTGCCTGTGGAAGTACGTCCCTCCCGTCGTACCGCCTTGGCCATGCGCTGGTTGGTGGATGCTGCTAAGAAACGCAGCGAAAAAACCATGGCGCTACGCCTAGCAGGCGAATTGCTGGATGCTGCAGAAGGCAAGGGTGCTGCTGTTAAAAAACGTGAAGACGTACACCGTATGGCTGAAGCTAATAAAGCTTTTGCTCATTATCGTTTCTAAGCTGGCCCAAACGAGGATTTTGACGTGGCAAGAACCACCCCGCTGGATCGCTACCGTAATATTGGGATCAGTGCTCATATTGATGCTGGTAAAACCACCACAACCGAACGTATTCTTTTTTACACCGGCGTAAATCACAAAATCGGTGAAGTTCATGATGGTGCGGCTACCATGGACTGGATGGAGCAGGAGCAGGAGCGAGGTATTACTATTACCTCCGCCGCTACAACCTGCTTCTGGAAAGGTATGGCTCGTCAGTTTGAAGAGCACCGCATCAATATCATCGACACACCCGGTCACGTTGACTTCACTATTGAAGTAGAGCGTTCCATGCGTGTGCTTGATGGAGCCTGCATGGTTTATTGTGCAGTGGGTGGCGTGCAACCCCAGTCAGAAACTGTATGGCGGCAAGCTAACAAGTATCAGGTGCCACGCATTGCCTTTGTCAACAAGATGGATCGCACGGGAGCTAATTTCTTCCGTGCAGTTGAGCAGATGCGCAGTCGCTTAGGTGCCAACCCCATTCCCATGGTCATTCCCATTGGTGCTGAAGAGCATTTCGAGGGCGTGATCGATTTGGTGGCGATGAAGGCTATTTACTGGGATGAAGCCTCACAGGGTATGAAGTTTGACCTGCGTGATATTCCAGAAAGTCTGTTGGCAGAAGCTAATGAATGGCGTGCCAAGTTGGTAGAAACAGCAGCTGAAAGTTCAGAAGAACTGATGAATGTTTACCTGGAAAATGGCGAGCTGAGCGAAGAACAGATCAATCAGGGCATACGTCAGCGCACATTGGCTGGCGAAATTCACCCCGTGCTTTGTGGGTCTGCATTTAAGAACAAGGGCGTTCAGAAGATGCTGGACGCTGTGATCATGTACTTGCCGGCTCCTAATGATATCGAGGCGGTGAAGGGTATTGCGGACGACAAGGCTGAATCAGTCATTGAGCGTCACCCTTCGGATGACGAGCCGTTCTCTGCGCTTGCATTCAAAATTATGAATGATAAGTTTGTGGGATCGTTGACGTTTATTCGTGTCTATTCGGGTGTGCTGAAGTCAGGTGATGCTGTTTATAACCCGGTCAAGATGAAGAAAGAACGTATCGGGCGTATCCTGCAGATGCATGCTAATCAGCGTGAAGAGCTCAGTGAAGTTCGTGCAGGTGATATTGCAGCTTGCGTTGGGCTTAAAGATGTGACTACAGGGGATACCTTAAGTGATGAAGATAAAGTCATTACGCTTGAGCGTATGGAGTTCCCTGAACCGGTGATTTCGGTTGCTGTAGAACCTAAAACCAAAGCTGACCAGGAAAAAATGTCGACAGCTTTGGGACGCTTGGCTAAGGAAGATCCTTCATTTCGCGTAAAAACTGATGAAGAATCCGGTCAGACCATTATTTCCGGTATGGGTGAGCTGCATCTGGAAATCATTGTCGACCGTATGCGTCGCGAGTTTGGAGTCGAAGCCAATATTGGTAAGCCACAGGTTGCCTATCGCGAGACTATTCGCAAAACGGTTGAAGTTGAAGGCAAGTTTGTGCGCCAGTCCGGTGGACGCGGTCAGTATGGCCATGTCTGGATTCGCCTTGAACCCATTTATGGTAATGCCGAAGGTAAGGACTACGAATACGCTGTTGAAGTTGTAGGCGGTGTGGTTCCCAAGGAGTTTTTTAACGCTGTTGATAAAGGCATACATGAGCAGATGGTGAATGGTGTGCTTGCCGGCTATCCTGCTGTAGGCATCAAGGCTGTGCTCTATGATGGTTCCTATCATGATGTTGACTCATCAGAAATGGCCTTTAAAATTGCGGGTTCCATGGCATTTAAGAAGGGCTTTGTTCAGGCGGATCCCGTACTGCTTGAGCCGATCATGAAGGTTGAAGTAGAAACTCCTGAAGATTATATGGGTGACATCATGGGTGACCTTAGTCGTCGCCGTGGTGTGGTGCAAGGTATGGATGACCTGCCGGGTGGTGGCAAGACTATTCGCTCGGAAGTACCGCTGTCAGAGATGTTCGGCTATGCCACCGATATGCGATCCATGTCGCAGGGTCGGGCCACCTTTACGATGGAATTCTCGAAATATGCTGAGACCCCACGTAATATTGCCGAGGCAATGATCAGCAAATATTCCTCGGCTCGCCGGGGTGAAGAGGTCTGATGTGGGTGTGGCACATCAACGTGCCGAACTAAACTGACGTTTGAGGGTTATATTGTGGCAAAGGCAAAATTTGAACGTACTAAACCGCATGTGAACGTAGGTACGATTGGACACGTCGACCATGGCAAGACGACGCTAACAGCGGCGATCACAACCGTGTGTTCACGTATGTTTGGTGGTGAAGCGCGAGGCTATGACCAGATTGACTCGGCTCCTGAAGAAAAGGCGCGCGGAATCACGATTAATACGGCTCACGTTGAATATGAATCACCACTGCGCCACTATGCGCATGTGGACTGCCCTGGCCATGCTGACTATGTGAAGAACATG
>JABEVH010000228.1 GCA_013043915.1 Pseudomonadales bacterium | reverse complement strand
TTCCAAAGCGTTGCCCCGTGTATATGATCTGGCACTAGAGGCGATTTCACACGGTGATGGCCGAGTGGATTCGGAAACGCTAGGTGGCTTTGTGCTGGCTTACCAATCCGTCAGCACACTCACGCTGGGTGAGTTGTGGGCCATTCCGATCATGTTAAGGCTGGCACTTTTAGAAAATTTGCGTCGAGTGGGTGCACGTATTACTGAGGCCAGAATCCATCTGAACCTTGCCCAAGACTGGGCGAACCGGATGATGGCGGTTGCTGAAAGTGACCCTAAAAGTCTGATCTTGGTCATTGCCGACATGGCGCGCTCAGATCCACCCATGGTTAGCCCCTTCATTGCTGAGCTTGCTCGTCGTCTGCAAGGGCATGGGTCAAGTCTGGCGCTACCACTTACCTGGATTGAGCAGCGCTTGGCAGAGTCCAGTCTGACCGTTCAGCAGATGGTATTGACCGAAACCCAGCAACAGGTAGCAGACCAGGTCTCTGTCAGCAACAGCATTGGCTGTCTGCGCTCTTTGGGGGCAACTGACTGGCGCATTTTCGTGGAAGCCATGAGCAGTGTCGAGCATGTCCTGCGTAATGATGTCGATGGTATTTATGGTGCGATGGATTTTACAACGCGTGATCGGTATCGCCGCGTAGTAGCCAGACTTGCTCTAAGTTGTGGTTTATCCGAGACCGCCGTGGCACATGCAGCCATCAGCCTTGTGGAGTTGAGCCGAGCGAGCGGCAAGGGTAGTGACCAGACAATGCACGTTGGCTATTACCTGATTGATGAGGGGCTCGCCGAACTGGAAGTTGCTCTGCCTGTCAAACGTTCAGCGTTTGCTCGCCTATTCCGCCGCATAGGTCAATTTCCACTCACGCTGTATGTAGGCAGTATTTTGGCCATAACGCTGCTGTTAGCTATGGTTTTGTTGACACCACTACGATCTATACCATTCTGGCAGTTGTTCCTGACAGGGATAGTCGCTTTGCTGGCAGCTACCCAGCTGGCAACAGCACTGGTCAATTGGTGGGCGACCCTGTGGACTCGGCCGGAGTTATTGCCACGCATGGATTATGTGCATGGGCTTCCGGCAAATTTAGCCACCTTAGTCGTAATTCCTACCCTGCTGAGCGGGGAGCATCAGATCAATGCGCTTATCGAGGCCCTTGAGGTTCGCTACCTGGGCAATCAGGACGACCAACTGTATTTTGGGCTGCTCACTGATTTTCGAGATGCAGCCGAGCAAATTATGCATGGGGATGCGTCTCTTCTGGCTTGCGCCGGGGATGGTATACGCAGGCTTAATGAAAAATATCCACAAGAAAACCATGATCGTTTCTATCTGTTGCATCGTCCACGCCAGTGGGATACCTCCCAACGTATTTGGATGGGCTATGAGCGTAAACGCGGCAAGATTGCTGATCTCAACGCGCTCTTGCGTGGAGGAGGGCTAGAACGCTTTTCCTTGGTGGTAGGTGACCTTAAGGTGCTGGCAACGATCAAATATGTTATTACCCTGGACACAGACACCCAGCTTCCTCGTGACTCGGCGCGGAAGTTTGTTGGCGCCATGGCTCATCCGCTTAACCGTCCTCGCTACGACGAGTCACGACAGCGCGTCGTAGCAGGTTATGGCATTCTGCAACCACGTATGGCAGCTAGTCTTTCAGGCGCTGATCGCTCCCGTTACGGGCAGGTTTTTGGCAGTGAGCCTGGTATTGATCCCTATACTCGATCGGTCTCAGATGTTTACCAGGACCTGTTTGGTGAAGGTTCCTTTATGGGTAAGGGCATTTACGATGTAGATGCCTTTGAACAGGCGCTCAAAGAACGTTTTCCCGAAAATCGCATACTTAGTCACGATTTGCTGGAAGGTTGTTATGCCCGTTCAGGATTGATCAGCGATGTACACCTGTACGATGAATATCCAGGCAGCTATGCCGAGGATATATGCCGCCAGCAACGATGGATACGCGGCGACTGGCAGATCGCTCACTGGCTGTTACCGCATGTGCCCGGCCCGCAGGGGAGTAGCGTGCCTAACCCGCTATCAGTGTTGGCACGCTGGAAAATTCTTGACAACTTGCGCCGCAGCTTAGTGCCCATGGCCCTGGTCCTGCTGTTATTGGTGGGCTGGACGTTAGCTTCGCATGCCTTTGTTTGGACCCTGGAAGTGCTGGGTGTCATTCTGGTTCCGCCACTATTGATGGCCATCGTAGAGTTTTTTGGCAAGTCTGACGATGTATTGCTGTGGCAGCATCTGACGGCGGTCACGGAGAATACAGGCCATAACTTGGTGTTGGCTGCCTTTCGTATTGCCTGTCTGCCCCATGAGGCCAGGATTAGTCTGAATGCCATCATCCGTTCTTGTTGGCGCATGCTGATTAGTCACCGGCATCTGCTGGAGTGGCGCGATGCCGGATCAACTTTTAATAGCTGTGGCATCGTCGGGACCTATCTCTCGATGTGGGCTTGTCCCGCCGTGGTGGGTGCTGTACTGGTTCTAGCCTGGTTAAGGCCCATCGCTTGGTTGGCGGCAACACCGGTATTGGCCCTGTGGCTGGCTGCCCCCGCTTTGGCTTGGTGGCTGAGTCTGCCGTTACGGCGGCGCGATGCTCGCCTGAGTCACCAGCAGCAACGCTTCCTGCGTCATACCGCACGTAAGACGTGGTTGTTTTTTGAACGATTCGTGGTTGAGGAAGATAACTGGCTGCCACCGGATAATTTTCAGGAATTGCCGGTCCCCGTCATCGCCCACCGGACGTCGCCGACTAATATTGGTTTATCCCTGTTGGCAAATCTGGCGGCCACCGACTTTGGCTATATCACGACCACCCGCCTTCTCGAACGTACCAGTAATACATTTCGCAGCATGGCTTTGCTGGAACGCCAGCAGGGCCATTTTTATAACTGGTACGACACGCGCACGTTACAACCCATGCCACCTCGGTATATCTCCTCGGTGGATAGCGGCAATCTTGCCGGCCATCTGCTGACATTGCGTGCCGGCTTGTTGAGTTTGCCCGAACAGCCCATAGTCAGCTTGCGGTTATTCGAAGGATTGCTCGATACCCTGACGCTACTGAGTGATACCGTTGTTCAGCACCGCCTAATGTTGATCACGCAATTACAGACCACGCTGGAGCGCGTCTACGACGAAGCTCCAGCCAGCCTGCTGGTGGTGCAGCGAGCTCTGGTTTTGACCATGGCTACGGCAGCGGAGCTGGTAGTTGACACGGCCGTAGCCGAGTACGAAGGTGAATGGGGACTGGCCTTGCAGCGGCAGGCTCAAGATGCTTACGATGAGTTGCTGTTTCTTGTGCCTTGGTTAAGCTTACTGCCAGTGCCGGATAGTCTTGGTCACCTAGATTCCCTGGATAAAATTCCATCATTGCGTGAGGTGGCTGATGGTCTTCCCAAGATACTGCCAGCGCTGGATGCCTGTCAGCAGGAGGCGGTAACACCTGCAGAGCAGGGCTGGCTAGGAGAACTGAAGCATATGTTGGCGCTCGGCAGCAGACGGGCTGCTGAACGTCAGGCTGCCTGCTCAGAGCTAGTGCTTCAAGCTAGTAATTTTGCTGCCATGCATTACGGGCTTCTCTATGATCCTGCACGGCATCTTCTGGCCGTGGGTTATAACGTCGATGAATTCCGTCGTGACCCGGGCTTTTACGATCTACTGGCATCAGAGGCCAGGCTATGCAGCTTTATCGGTATAGCCCAGGGACAGTTGCCACAAGAAAGCTGGTTTGCCCTGGGGCGCATGCTGACCAGAGTCGGTGGCCAGCATATTCTCGTATCATGGAGCGGCTCCATGTTCGAGTACCTGATGCCCATGCTGGTTATGC
>JABEVH010000227.1 GCA_013043915.1 Pseudomonadales bacterium | reverse complement strand
AAGCTGACGCTGATTGAAGCCAATGCCCTTAAATTCGATATTTCCAGCCTCTACGATAACCACCCTATGCGTATCGTAGGGAATTTACCTTATAACATCTCTACGCCACTTATTTTTCATTTGCTAGGGCATGCTGACCGCATTCTAGATATGCACTTCATGTTGCAAAGAGAAGTGGTGGAGCGCATGGTCGCATCACCGGGAGATCGTGCCTATGGCCGTCTCTCGGTGATGCTGCAATACCGCTGCCAGGTTGATCTGCTATTTTTAGTCCCCCCTACAGCTTTTCGTCCTCCGCCTAAAGTTGAATCTGCTATAGTCCGTCTGGCACCTTATACTCACCTACCTTATGCTTGTCGTAATGAATCGCGTTTGCATCAGGTGGTAACCCAGGCCTTTGGGCAACGCCGCAAAACCCTGCGCAATGCGTTGCGCGATGAAGTTCCCGATCATGCCTGGGTGGACCTTAACTTATCAGCAGGGGCACGTCCTGAAACCCTGACCGTTGAGGATTATGTGCGCTTGGTCAACTGGCTGGAGCAACATGGAACTGCCTGAACACGACATTTCCATTGAAGTCAAAGTGTCCTTCATGGCCGAGCAATCGGTACCTGAAGCCCGACATTATGTATTTGCATACGAGATTTTGCTCACTAACCGAGGGCTTACGGGCGCTCGGCTATTGAGCCGCTACTGGCATATTACTGATGGCCAAGACCGTGTCCAGGAGGTCAGAGGAGAAGGTGTCGTGGGCGAACAACCCTACCTTGCTCCGGGCAGCAGCTACCGTTACAGCAGTGGAGCCATTCTGCCCACACCCGTAGGCAGAATGCAGGGGTCCTACCGACTGATGGATGACCATGGAGCCAGTTTTGAATTGGCTATCCCAGCCTTTACGCTTGCTGTACCACGGACACTACACTGATGGCGCATTATGTCATCGGAGATGTTCAGGGCTGCTATGCTTCGCTGCGGGCTTTACTTGATCTGGTAGATTTTTCCATCAGTCGCGACAAAGTCTGGTTCGCTGGCGACTTGGTCAATCGTGGCCCTGACTCCCTGGCAACGCTAAGGCATATTTTTCGTATGGGATCTTCTGCTGATAGCGTACTGGGTAATCATGACCTACACCTTCTGGCAGCTTTTCACGGTCATGCACGCGCCAATCCCAAGGACCGACTGGATCGAATGTTAAATGCTGCTGATCGACAAGAACTTATCGACTGGTTGAGCTCACGTCCCATGTTGCTGGAATCACCCTCGCATCAGGTTGTGCTAACCCATGCCGGCATTCCTCCATGCTGGAGCTTAAGCGATGCTCGCCGCTATGCGGCTGAGGTTGAATCGGTGCTGCGCGGTGATTTGCGCGATAAATTGCTACGCAAGCTCTACGGCAACCAGCCTGACTGCTGGCATGAGGACTTGCAGGGCATGCCACGCATCCGCGCCATTATCAATTACTTGACGCGCATGCGCATCTGCACCGCTATGGGAAAGCTCGAGTTCCACCATAAAACAGGGCTGACCGATATGCCGGAAGGTTATGCTCCCTGGTTTTCCTGGCCACATCAGGACTGGGAAAATCAACATCTGATCTTTGGTCACTGGTCCACACTAGAGCCCGGTCATACCCCCTTGCAAGTTCATGCTCTGGATACAGGCTGTGTATGGGGAGGCTCTTTGACCGCCCTTGAACTCAACGCCATGCAGCTATACAGCCTGCCTTGTCAGCTCGGCGGAGAACCTGCCTAAGCCCCTCATCGTTAAAAACTGTAACCTAGGTATATCCAGCCCGAGCTATTGGGTCTAGTCTGATAGATAAGACCATGGGGTGAGGAATGCAGCATGTCCATATTCGACCATTTTCAGCATCGTTATGCTCGGGCACGGGAAGAAACCTTAAGTCTAAGAGACTATTTGTCGATCTGCCGAGATGACCCGACTGCCTACGCAACGGCCGCTGAGCGTCTGCTTTTGGCCATCGGTGAGCCTGAACTCGTGGATACTGCCCGCGATTCCGTACTGTCTCGTATTTTTTCTAATAAGATCATCAAACGCTATCCGGCATTCGCTGAATTTTATGGGATGGAAGAATGCATAGAACAAATTGTTTCTTACTTCCGCCATGCAGCACAGGGACTGGAAGAAAAGAAACAGATTTTGTACTTGCTAGGGCCTGTCGGTGGCGGCAAATCTTCTCTGGCAGAACGTCTCAAGGCACTGATTGAAAAATATCCCTTCTATGCCATTGAGGGAAGCCCGGTTAATGAATCGCCTTTGTGCCTATTTGATGATAGCGAAGATGGCCAGATACTTCTGGAAGAATACGGTATTCCCAGGCGTTATCTGCGAACCATCATGTCACCCTGGGCGATGAAACGCCTGCACGAATTTGGCGGCGATATCGAAAAGTTCAGAGTAGTCAAACGTTGTCCTTCCATCTTGGATCAGATTGCCGTCGCTAAAACTGAACCGGGTGATGAGAATAACCAGGACATTTCTTCCTTGGTCGGTAAAGTGGATATACGCCGTCTCGAAGATTTTGCCCAAAACGATCCCGATGCCTATGCCTTCTCCGGTGGACTCTGCAAGGCCAATCGCGGCTTGCTAGAGTTTGTAGAGATGTTTAAAGCTCCTATTAAAGTGCTGCACCCTTTGCTGACTGCAACCCAGGAAGGAAACTACAATGGCACGGAAGCTATCGGATCCATTCCCTTCGACGGCATAGTGCTCGCCCATTCCAACGAAGCTGAGTGGCAGACGTTCCGCAACAACAAGAATAACGAAGCCTTTATCGATCGTATTTATATCGTGAAAGTTCCTTACTGCCTGCGCGTCAGTGAGGAAATTGCCATTTACCAGAAACTGCTGGATAACTCCTCCTTAAGCCAGGCATCCTGTGCACCTGATACCTTGCGGATGCTGGCACAGTTCTGCGTTTTGTCTCGGCTTAAACAACCAGAAAATTCTTCTATTTTTTCCAAAATGCGCATCTACGATGGAGAAAACCTCAAAGATACCGACCCTAAGGCCAAGTCTTATCAGGAATACCGCGATTCTGCTGGCGTCGATGAAGGCATGAACGGTCTATCCACCCGATTTGCTTTTAAGATCCTTTCACGTGTATTCAACTACGACCATGCTGAGGTTGCAGCCAACCCTGTGCATTTGTTGCATGTACTTGAAACCCAGATTGAGCAGGAACAGTTCCCCAAGGACGTGCATGAGCGGTACTTAGGGTTTTTGAAAGAGTTCTTAGCTCCACGCTATGTTGAATTCATCGGCAAGGAAATACAGACTGCCTATCTGGAGTCGTACTCCGAATATGGACAGAACATTTTCGATCGTTATGTCATGTACGCTGATTTCTGGATTCAGGATCAGGAGTATCGTGACCCTGATACCGGCGAAATACTGAACCGACAGAGTCTTAATGAAGAACTGGAGAAAATCGAGAAACCAGCTGGGATATCCAACCCCAAGGACTTCCGCAACGAAGTGGTCAACTTTGTTTTACGGGCACGTGCCGGCAACAGCGGACGTAACCCGAGTTGGTTGTCTTATGAAAAACTCCGTGCCGTCATCGAAAAGAAGATGTTCTCCAATACCGAGGAATTACTGCCTGTCATCTCTTTTAACCCCAAGGCATCCAAGGCCGATCAGCAAAAACACCAGGATTTTGTCCGTCGCATGGTTGAACGAGGCTATACCGAAAAGCAGGTACGTCTGCTCTCGGAATGGTACTTGCGTGTACGCAAATCGCAGTAATGGCGAGGAGGCAGGATGAGCTACATTATTGATCGGCGCCTGAATGGACGACACCGTAGCACCATCAACCGTCAACGGTTTCTGGAACGTTACAAGTCACAAATCAAGGGAGCAGTTACGGAAGCAGTGAGCCGGCGTTCCATCACGGATATTGATCGTGGTGACTCCATTTCCATTCCAACCCGCGATATATCCGAGCCTGTTTTTCATCATGGTCAAGGTGGCGAACGTCGCCAGGTACACCCTGGCAACCATGAATATGTCCGTGGTGACCGTGTGCCTCGCCCTGATGGTGGTGGTGGAGGGCAGGGACAGGGACAGGCTTCCGATCAGGGTGAGGGGGAAGATGAATTTGTCTTCACTATTTCCCAGGAGGAATTTCTCAATTTTCTGTTTGAAGATCTGGAACTGCCTCGCTTGCTAAAACGACAACTAGCAGGTGTTGAGACTTTCCAGTGGCAAAAGGCAGGTATCGTCAGCAGTGGCACGCCGTCAAAAATCAATATTGTGCGCAGCCTGCGTCAGGCTTCGGCACGCCGCATTGCGTTAGGCAGCAGCCATAGGCACAAACTCAGGGAACTCGAAGCATCCCTGGCGCAACTACCACAGGATGCTGAGTTTTCGACAAAAAGGCAGGTGCTCGAAGAAGAGATTGAGCGGCTGCGCGGCCGTCTACTGCGTATCCCCTTTATTGACACTCTGGATCTGCGCTTTAATCATCACATCAAGGTACCCAAGCCTACCGCTCAGGCTGTCATGTTTTGCCTGATGGATGTTTCGGGCTCGATGAACCAGGAAACCAAGGAATTAGCTAAGCGCTTCTTCATCCTGCTCTATCTTTTTTTGAAACGGAATTATCAGCGAATTGATGTTGTTTTCATCCGCCATCACACCAGTGCTAAAGAAGTCGATGAAGAGGAGTTTTTTTATTCGCGCGAAACGGGAGGTACCATCGTCAGCAGTGCTTTAGAGTTGATGAAATCGATCATGGATAAGCGCTATCCGGCAGATGCCTGGAATATTTATGCTGCCCAGGCTTCAGATGGCGACAACTGGAATGATGATTCTCCCTTATGTCAAAGTTTGCTACGCGAGCAAATCATGCCTTGGGTACAGTATTACGCCTATATAGAAATTACGCCGCGCGAACATCAGGCCTTGTGGCATGCCTATGCGGGCGTTGAAGAGGCGTATCCAGGCAGTTTTGCCATGCAGCAGATCATCGATGGGCGCGATATTTATCCGGTATTCCGAGAGCTGTTTGCTCGTAAACAGGGCGCGGCAGCCTGAGGAGGCACGATGGCACGACGCAAACCCATTTCCACCAGTTCTGAATGGACCTTTGATCTGCTTGCCCGCTACGATGAAGAAATCGGGCGACTGGCACAAAAACGCTATCAGCTAGATACCTATCCTAACCAGATTGAAGTGATCACGTCAGAACAAATGATGGATGCTTATGCTTCCGTGGGCATGCCGATCAACTACAACCACTGGTCTTTTGGTAAACATTTTGTATCGATAGATCAGGCTTACCAACGCGGTCAGATGGGGTTAGCTTACGAAATTGTTATCAATTCTAACCCCTGTGTAGCTTATCTGATGGAAGAGAACACCATGACCATGCAGGCCCTGGTGATAGCGCACGCCTGCTACGGCCATAATTCTTTTTTTAAAGGTAACTACCTGTTCCGCAGCTGGACCGATGCCAGCAGCATCGTCGATTATCTGGTTTTTGCCCGACACTACATTCAACGTTGTGAAGAACGCCATGGCAAAGCTGAAGTTGAGCTTTTGCTTGATTCCTGCCATGCCCTTATGCATTACGGCGTTGACCGCTATAAGCGCCCTTACCCTATTTCTGCGGCCGAGGAACAGCAACGACAAGAGGAACGTGAAGTCCTGTTGCAGCAACAGGTGAACATACTCTGGCGCACCATCCCTCTTAAAGCCAATCAGGAAGAGGAAGCCGCGGCGCGGCGCCGTTTCCCTGCTGAACCGCAAGAGAATCTTCTTTATTTCATAGAAAAAAATGCGCCTCTGCTGGAGCCCTGGCAACGTGAAGTAGTT
>JABEVH010000014.1 GCA_013043915.1 Pseudomonadales bacterium | reverse complement strand
GAAATACCTTAGGCCGGTGAAGAAGAATATCAATACGTAACAACTGGTTACTGAATGTTAGTGCAGCATGACTTGCAGGCAAGAGGCGCCTTCAATACACTAGGCAGCGTCCTGTAGGGATACCCCAAGACAGAGGAGAATTGAGTGTGAGCAGCATCGAAGAGCGGGTCAAAAAAATCATCGCCGAGCAGCTGGGTGTAAAACCCGAGCAAGTGACCAATGAAGCATCCTTTGTCGACGATCTCGGCGCGGACTCCTTGGATACCGTTGAATTGGTAATGGCTCTTGAAGAAGAGTTTGAAACCGAGATTCCTGATGAGGAAGCAGAGAAGATCACGACGGTACAAGCTGCGATCAATTATGTTCTGGAACACTCCGGAGCCTGATGGCTGCGGTATATAAAGCCGGGATGTTTGAATAAGGCCGCGGATCGAAAGACTGCGGCTTTTTTATGGACGAATCACGGCAGGAGGAATCAGGTATGACACGTCGTCGTGTGGTGGTTACCGGAATGGGTATGTTAACGGGGCTCGGCAATGATGTCGTGCATACTTGGGACGGCATCAAGTCGGGTAAGAGCGGTATACGTCGTATCGATCACTTTGATACCACCGCTTTTTCAACGGGATTTGCGGGCACCATTAAAGATTTTGATGTAGAGGCGTGGATGCCAGCTAAAGAAGCCCGTCGCATGGATGAATTTATGATCTATGGCGTCGTGGCGGGACTGGCTGCCTGGCGTGATAGTGGTCTTGAGCTTACTTCAGAAAATGCAGGTCGTATCGGCGTGGCCATGGGGTCGGGTATCGGAGGTATTGGTTCTATAGAACGTGGCCATAGTTTATTGCTTGAAGGAGGTCCGCGAAAAATTTCTCCATTCTTTGTCCCCGGCAGCATTATCAACATGACTTCCGGGAATCTTGCCATTCGATTGGGTCTGCAGGGTCCTAATCTTGCGATTACGACGGCTTGTACCACGGGTACGCACTGCATCGGCATCGCAGCACGAACTATTGTCTATGGTGATGCAGATGTCATGCTAGCTGGTGGATCAGAAAAGGGCTCTACGCCTCTGGGTATGGCGGGTTTTGGAGCGTGTCGGGCGCTATCGGTGCGCAATGAAGATCCTACAACAGCCAGCAGGCCCTGGGATCAGGACCGCGATGGTTTTGTATTGGCAGACGGTGCTGGGGTTCTGGTTCTGGAAGAGTATGAACATGCACGCCGACGAGGCGCTAACATCATGGCCGAACTCGTCGGTTTTGGTATGAGTGATGATGCCTTTCATGTGACATCACCGCCTGAAAACGGTGAAGGTGCTGCCATGGCCATGGCCAATGCTTTGCGTGATGCCAAGATGAATCCGGAAGACATTGACTATATTAATGCTCATGGCACATCGACTCAGGCGGGTGATCTGGCTGAGTCCAGAGCGATTGAAAAGGTCTTAGGGGTACATGCCAAAAAAGTTGCCATCAGCTCTACCAAATCCATGATAGGGCATCTCCTCGGCGCAGCCGGCGCTGTAGAATCGATTATTAGTGTGTTGGCGTTAAGAGATCAGGTGGCTCCACCTACGATTAACCTGAACCAACCGGGTGAAGGATGTCATCTGGATTATGTGCCACATACGGCTCGTGATATGCGTATTAGAACGGTGTTATCCAATTCATTTGGTTTTGGTGGAACTAACGGTTCTTTGATATTTACGCAGGTCACCTGACGTGTCAGATCGAGCTCAAAGTGTCTGGGTCGATGGCGTGGCAGAGGCTGCTCCATGGACGCGTGATCGTGGTTTGTTGTTTGGTGATGGTCTTTTTGAGACCATGCGCTTGTTTGATCAACGGGCGCCCCTGTGGACATGGCACCGGCGAAGACTGGAAAGCAGTGCTCAACGTTTGGCTCTATCGCTTGATATGACGCTGATTGAGCATCAGCTTGAGCGACATATGCAGGTTCTGGCAGATGGGGTGTTACGTTTAACGGTCACACGAGGTTCAGGAGGACAGGGCTACGCTTGTCCAGCATCATCATCTCAACCACGGGTCATTACCAGTTGGCGTCCCCTGCCAGAGTCTGGCCAAGAACTCTTGCGGGTGACTATGCTGCAACAACGCATCGGATCAAGTTCATTGTTGGGAGGCTTGAAGCACTTAAACCGTCTGGAACAGGTTTTGTTGCAACAAGAGCTGGATAAACAACAGGAGTTTGATGAGGCTCTGGTACAAAATGAACATGGACAGGTTGTAGAAGGTATAGCTAGCAATGTTTTTCTGGTTAAAAACTTTGTGCTTCATACCCCTGAAATTGGACATGCGGGTGTGCTCGGTGTGATGCGTGCCTGGATTTTGGAGCGAAGCAGGGATCTTAGGGTGCCTACACGGGTGCAGCCGCTTGATGTGGATGATTTTTTATTGGCAGATGAAGTTTTTTTCTGCAATAGCGTGCGTGGCATTATGCCGGTAGGGCTTTTGCTGGGACGGCAGTTGCAGCAAGGAGTGATAACTTCGCGCTTGAAACAGGATGTTGATCGGGTATTTGCCCATGCGTAAGCTCATCAATATTGTGATGGGTTTGCTGATGGCGTTGGGGTCTTGGGTGCTACTGGCATGTCTTATGCCTATGCAAGTGCCTGCCGATTTTAGGCTGGATGTGCGTCATGGCCAGAATTTATATGGTGTGACCAGGCGACTTGGTGATGCTGGTATTTTGCAGCAACCCTGGGGGCTTATCATTTACGAACACCTTTTTGCCAGGCATGCACGTATCTATGCCGGCATATATCCTTTACCGCATGACCTCAATGGTTGGGAACTTCTGGCGATGTTAACCGATGAACCTGGGCGTTATGTGCAGCGACTGACGGTGGTTGAGGGCACCACACTAAAGGATTTGCTCAAGCAATTGACTTCTTTGGGAATGCTGGCATCTGATGAAGCAGGCATCATGGATAGCTGGCGACAGGACTTAGGGATAAAGCAGACCTCGCTCGAAGGCTGGTTGGCGCCAGATACTTATGGCTTTGAACCCGGCATGCCTACACGGGATCTGATTCGCAGTATGTTGAACCGTCAACAAGCCATCCTGCAGCGTGAGTGGGAGAATCGTGCATCTGATCTTCCCTACCATGATGCCTATGATGCCTTGATTATGGCATCAATCATTGAGAAAGAAACGGGCCAAGCTGACGAACGCGAACATATTGCTGGGGTATTTATCAATCGATTACGGATGAATATGCGCTTACAAACAGATCCCACGGTTATCTATGGCATGGGCGATAGTTATCATGGACATCTCAGCAAGGCAGATTTAGAAACCTGGACACCCTACAACACTTATCGTATCCAGGGCTTGCCGCCAACTCCCATTGCTTTTCCTGGACGAGCAGCTGTGCATGCTGCTTTGCATCCTCTGCTTACTCATGATATCTATTTTGTAGCCAAAGGTGATGGAACGCATGCGTTCAGCAGCAATCTAAAAGAACAAAATCAGGCAGTTGATACCTACCAGCGTCATCGTCGGGAGGGCTATCGTGCTACGCCCTGAACATAGGCTTGGGTCAAGATTGCTTACTTTAGAGGGAGGCGAAGGTGCGGGAAAAACTTCTTGTCTTAGCTGTATACGCGATTATTTTGAGCGCCGGCGACTACCTTACTGGGTATCAAGAGAACCAGGTGGCACCGCCATGGCTGAAGAGATCAGGGAGCTTATGTTGCGGCCTCGTGCCGAGACTGTGGAAGCGCTGACCGAACTTTTTTTGGTTTTTGCGGCGAGGACTCAGCATCTATCAACGGTGATACGCCCTCATCTTGAGGCAGGCGAATGGGTCATCCTTGATCGGTTTACTGATGCCAGCTATGCCTATCAGGGAGGTGGCAGGGGCGTAGATGAACATATCATTGCCAATCTGGAAAGCTGGGTGCAGGGTGAGTTAAGGCCTGGCCTGGTGCTTTGGTTGGACGTTCCGCTAGAGGTTGGTATAAAGCGGGTACAGGAACGAGGTGGGTCTGACCGTATGGATAACGAAACGCGTGATTTCATGCTTAGGGTTCACGATGCTTACCGTAGGCGTTTTCAATCTAACCCGATAACGCATCGTCGAATAGATGCAGGTCAGCCGTTAGATCGTGTTATGGCTGACCTGGTTTTAACACTGGATGAGTATCTGGTAGGTGCGCTTACATGATGTTTGAGCCGGGAGGAGCCTTGCCCTGGCACCTTGACCTGCTAACTAATTTAAGGCGAGCAGATCAGGGGCGTATGGGGCATGCTTTACTGTTGGTGGCTCCGCCGGGACATGGTATTGAGCGTTTGGTTGCCGTGTGGGTTAGCCGTATGCTGTGCCAGATGCCTGCTGAGGAGGCCTGCGGTCAATGCAAATCTTGCCGACTGCTGATGGCCGGAACTCATTCGGATGTCATGGAGTTATACCCAGAAGAGGGAAGTCGTCAGATTCGAGTTGAACAGATAAGGGCTTTGGTTGATTTTGCCAGTAAGACGCCGCAATTTGGTGGTAAGCGTATTGCTGTCATTCAACCCGCTGAAGCGATGAACATTCACGCTGCTAATGCCTTGCTGAAAACCTTGGAGGAGCCGGGCGAAAATACGCTGTTGCTGCTGCTGAGTCAGCGTCCGGCTGATCTGTTGCCAACATTACGCAGCCGTTGTCAGCTTTGGGCTTTGCCTCCAGCTGACCCGATCAAGACCTTGGCATGGTTAACACCCTGGGCACCGAATGAACAAGTTGCTCGACAGGCTTTAGGTATGGCGCGCCATGCCCCTTTGATAGCGCGCATGCTGCTTGATGAGGGGAAGGTCAGGCAGCGGGAAGTGCTATGGTCCGGTCTGCGTGAACTTATTGCAGGCCAAAGCGATGCCGTCGCCATGACCAAATCCTGTAAGGATCTTTGGAATAGTGAATGGCTACCGGATATGCTGGCGCAATGGGTAGAGGATTGGGTGCATGTCAAAGCGGGGTGTCATGCAAATTTGCATCACCCTGATCTGCTCAGCGATTATCAGCATATACTGAATCAGGGTTTGACCGGTTCTGCATTAGTGGATTTGTGGCAGCAATTGATACATGTTCGCGAAGAGCTGTCCGGGAATGTACAACCAGCACTTATGTTTGAAACCATTTTTTTGAATTTTTCTAGGCTGACAAGCCGGGGAGTGTTGTCGTGAATTCACCTCGTGGAGGCGGTATCCTGCAACAGGTTATTCAGGACAAGGCAGTGCTGTACGCAGCCTATATGCCTTTTGTTAAGGGCGGAGGCTTATTTGTCCCCACCAACAGGCAATATCGTCTTGGGGAAGAAGTTTTTATGTTGCTGACCTTGATGGATGCCTCCAATAAGTTCCCTATAGCTGGCAAGGTGGTGTGGTTATCGCCTAGTGGCCCAGGAATCAGGGCGGCCGGTGTAGGAATACAGTTTGTTGGCGGTGAAGCTGAAATGGCAAAACAGCGTATCGAGGCCCTGTTAACTGGTATGTTAGGCTCGGATAAAGTCACCAACACGATGTAACTGTGATGATTATCGATTCCCATTGTCATTTAAATCTGCTGGACCTTGTGCCTTTTGAAGGCTCATTAGAGGCAGCTTTACAAGATTCACGTGACAGGGGGGTTGGGGCGTTTATCTGCATTGGTGTGGATTTAGAAACACAGCCAGCTGTCATGGCGATTGCTGAGGCTCATCAGGATGTCTATGCCACCGTAGGTATTCACCCTAACCATGTAGTTGAACATATTGACTTTGAGCAACTGCGTCATTATGCGACGCAACGCCATGTGGTGGCGATCGGTGAGACGGGGCTGGACTATCATTACACGCCTGAGTCGGCTGTGCTTCAGCAAGCCAGTTTGGAGCAACATATTCAACTGGCCAAGGATCTGGATTTACCCTTGGTCATACATACCCGGGAAGCGCGTCGTGATACGTTGGATCTACTGAGCCAGGCGGGTCCGCGAGCTGGGGTGATGCATTGCTTTACGGAGGATTGGGAAACGGCAAAAAGGGCTCTGGACCTGGGGTTTTATATTTCATTTTCAGGCGTACTCACGTTTAAAAATGCCCAAGCCTTGCGAGAAGTGGCTGCCCAAGTGCCCCTGGATCGCCTCATGGTGGAAACAGACAGCCCTTGGCTGGCTCCCGTACCGCACCGTGGGCGCAGTAACCGCCCAGCTTATGTTATAGAAGTTGCTCGCGTACTGGCTGAGCTGCGCGGCGTCTCCTTAGAGGAGATGACAACGATCACACGGGCCAATACGCGCTCATTATTTAAGCTCCCTTAATAGGTGGTCAGCTTTTATTCCAAGACTCTGCCTGTTCAATCGGCGGCATAGCTACGGTGTTAAAGCCGCCATCAACATAGAGGATTTCGCCAGATATGCCGGATGCCAAATCGGAACACAAAAAGGCTGCCGTATTGCCCACTTCGTCGATGGTGACGTTGCGTCGCATAGGTGTGGCGGCTTCGTTGTAAGCCAGCATTTTACGAAAGCTCTTGATACCACTTGCCGCTAGCGTGCGTATCGGGCCGGCTGAAATGGCATTAACGCGTATGCCTTCGGGTCCCAAGCTGGAAGCCATATAACGCACGTTCGCTTCCAAACTCGCTTTAGCCAATCCCATGACGTTGTAATTAGGCAATACACGTTCTGCGCCATGGTAGGTCAACGTGAGTAAGGAACCCTGCCGTCCTTGCAGCATGGAACGACCGGCCTTGGCTAAGGCAGCGAAACTGTATGAACTGATGTCATGCGCTACACGAAAACCTTCACGGGTGGTGACGGTAAGGTAATCACCTTCAAGTTCTTGAGCAGGCGCATAAGCGACGGCGTGAATGATGATATCAAGGCTATCCCAATGCTGGTTCAGAGCACTGAACACGCTTTCGATTTCAGCATCGGAAGCTACGTCACAGGGGAAGGTAAGTTGTGAACCCATGCTGGCAGCAAACTCTTCAACTCGCCCCTTCAGTTTATCATTTTGATATGAGAAGGCTAACTCTGCGCCCTCACGATGCATGGCTTTGGCAATGCCATAAGCTATGGAGAGTTTGCTAGCTACACCGACAATAAGTGCGCGTTTACCCGAGAGAAAACCCATGCTGACTCCTACTCGAAAGGTGAAAAATTATAGACGGGCAGAGTATACACAAGCGGTTCAGGCAGGGTGAGCCTTGGTAGGAAATTGTTACTGTTTAAATAGATCGCGGTCGACATGTTTATTGAATTATCCTCATCAATAAGCATGAAATAAAGTGTTTCATGCCTCAATCGTTTTTATTAAGATTACACAAAAAGTCATAAAACATTTCATAAAATGCAACCAATCTGGCAAATAATTGTCATATTTGCTATCCATACTTTACTCATCCAGGGAAGGATGCAGGTTGCTCATGAAAGGGATAGCATTTTCTGTCACTATGTCTTTTTTAATTTTATCAGCAGGTTGTTCTGAATATCAGGGTGTACCACGGGAACATCATATTCATGCATCTCTGCAGGACAGCAGTTATATCAGTCATGATGTTGTTGTCAATTATCTGTGTGGCGCAGAAGGGGTTTATCGGTGTCCTCATAGGACCCATAAACATCCAGATGTTCTTAATTCAGGCTTGCCACGTCATGCTGTAAAAATAAAGCCTGATACTGTCATAAAGACCACAAGCAATATTTATTATTTTTCCAGTGGATCAAGTTACGTGAAGCCAGGGTTTTCATGGGGTCTTAATAAGTCTGCAGAAGTTGTTGATATTGAGGCATCAACGGACACGAACGGTGAATATTATTATAATTCGATACTGGCAGAAAAAAGAATAAATGCTGCAATTAGGTTGATGGGAATACGTGGTCAGGCAGGTGATATTAAAAGAGTGAGGCATGTAAACTGTTGTTTTGGGAGGCCTGGAGTTTTACCGCCATGGTGGCGTGATCGTTATGTCAAAATTGAATTTAAACTAAAAACTGAACAAGGAGATAAGTTGTGAATAAATTTATTTATTTGCTGTTTTTTATCATGCTTGCGCCAGCGGTCAGTGCAGCTACTAATGATGTTTGGGCTCAGCAAGCCTATACCATGTTCCTTAATATGGCAACGGGGTATGTCGGTCGTAGCATCTGTATTGTCGGAGGCATGTTAGGCATGTTGTGGGCCATGGGCTCAGGCAAGCTGACTATGGCTCTATTAGGTGTAGGTGGTGCTGTCTTTGGGGTGTTTTCCCCTACCTTGATCAACGCGCTCTTTGGTGCAGTAACGATCTGATTGAATTTTTAAACGCAAGGAGGCGCCATGTCATCGTGGCGCAATAAATCATGGATGAACGCTTCAGGATACCTAGGACATTAGATGCACCCTATTTGTTTCTTTTTGTTGAGGCAGATACAGCTGCTGTATTCATGGGTGTTTTTATAATGATGGCACTGTTTAATGTGTTTCTTTCCATACCTCTGGCCTGGCTAATAGTAAGGCTTTATATACGTCATAAATCAAGAGGGACACGAGGTCTATTATTTCATGTGGCCTACTGGTATACGCCATCAAGTTATTGGTTATCGACACTGGCAAATTCCAGTCGCCGGGAGTATTGGGGGCAATGAATATTGATCGGTATCTGGCTTTAGGAAAACGATTGCAGACTAAAATGTCATTGTGGATTGCCATGTGCATATTTTTGATGATCCTTAATGGTGCCCTGATGATTTTTTTATATATTGCCTATGGCCATAACCGTACCATCGTGATACCAGGAGAGTTGTGTAAATCATTCTGGATGGAGCCGGATGCGGTTTCTCCAGAATATCTTGAGCAAATGGCTATTTACTTTGTGGATAGAATGATGACATACAATCCGGAAAGCCTTGATATGCAAATAAACTCGGTTTTGCCGTTGGCAGATCCGACTTACTATGATGTTTTGCGTCGCTTGACAGTTGAACAAATTAAGAAAATAAAAGAGCAGAAGATATCAAGCAGTTATTATATTAATGGGGTTCAGGCACGAGGCCTGTCGGTTACGATTCAAGGCGTGCTAGTCATTATGATGGCTGGGGAAATAATTTCACAATCACCTTATGCCTTGGTCGTGACATTCAGTAACTATCAGGGGCGTTTGTATGTGGCGTCCATGATTAAAAGGCAGGGCTAGCCCATGATTAAAATATCCGGATTATGCCTGTTGGGAGTCAGCTTGGCTGTTCAGGCCGGACAAGAAATTAAGGTCATGGATGGCGGTAGCTATGATATGACGGTGTCAGATCATGAACCGACGCGACTAGGTGTACGTGGGGATAAAATTGTACGTGTCATTTCAGCGCGCGGCAGTCTTGATCAATGGGCAGATAAGGATGCAGGTGAGGTTTATATCACACCACGGCCTGGAGTTAAGGATTTGGAAGTTTATGTCAAATCTGCCCAATCAGGAACGTTTACGCTTCATGTTCATGCTGAAGCACGGGAAGGGGATGGTTTTCTGCTGGTAGCTCAGGGGCATGTCTTGCCTCCGCTCACATCGAAGCCTGGCAAGGAAAGGGCTCATGTTCAGGCGATCAAGTCCTTAATAATTCGTATGGCGACCGATGTTAAGCCTGTGTCTTTGGGTGAGCGTCCCGCTGTGATTCCCCTCTGGAAGGAAGTTCATCTTGTTTTAAAACATCATTATATCGATACGAACTCTGTGGGTGATGTCTATGAACTGACCAATATCTCATCAGCCCGCATCGTGATGACGGAATCAGAGTTTCAATCATTGGGCCCTCACATTTTAGCTGTGGCGGTAGATGCCCGAGAACTGGAGCCGGGCCAATCAACCAAACTCTATATCGTTCAGGAGGTGGCCAATGAATCCTGAAAAGAGAATACGTAGACGTCAGTGGTTACAGGTGATTGTCATCGTATCCGTCTTGATGATCCTGGTAGTGCTAGGCCTGTACTGGTCTGATCGAAGTCATGTGGGGTCTCATGCCGGCCAAAGCGTATCAGGGCCGGTAGGAGGGGTGTATACCATGCCACTGGATACGATCAACCCAGAGCAAACCTGGATGAGCAAGGGTGAGCATCATTTAGGGGAACTGGATGAACGGCAAAGGCACTTAGAAAGTCTTATCAGTACATTGAGCAGTGCAGGAGCAACGATAACGCAAAATCCTGCAGCAGAGGCTCCTGCTCCTGCGCCTGCTTTGCCACAACATATACCCGGACTTGGTGCCATGCCCTTGCCAGGCAATCGGCCTGTGCCAGAGCTTACTTCGCCGGCCATGATGCAGCCTGAACCAGCCGTGCCCAAGCCTGATCTGGATCAGGGGGTGGCTACCCCGGCGCCTCCTGAAGGCATAGAAGATACGGAAGTGACTCCAGCAGAAAAGACAGATGTCCCCATGCCTGATTTACAGCATACGGTAGACTCCTATTTACCCGCAGGTTCTTTTGCCAAGGTAGTTCTGCTGTCAGGTTTTGATGCACCCACGGGAGGGCAGGCCACCCAAAATGCATTGCCCTTGGTGATGCGAGTCAAGTCGTTTATGAGATTGCCAAATCTTTATAAATCCAATCTCAAGGAATGCTTTATTACGGGGTCAGGATATGGTGATCTGGCCAGTGAAAGAGCTTATATCCGAACCGAACACCTGAGTTGTGTGCTTAAAAATGGGCATGTCCTGGAAAAGAAAATCAAGGGCCATGTTCTGGGGGAAGATGCATCCTTTGGTCTGAGAGGCAAGGTGATCAGTAAGCAGGGTGCATTGATTGCCAAGTCATTCTTTGCCGGATTGTTCTCAGGCATTGGTAACAGTATTGCTATGCAATCACAGACTCTTCAATCCAGTCCCTTGGGTACGGTCAGTACTGTTGATCCATCGCGCACGATGCAAGCGGGATTGGGAGGGGGCATGAGTACTTCGACCAATAAGATTGCTGATTTTTATTTGCAACAGGCCAACCAGATTTTTCCCATCATTGAAATTTCAGCCATGCGTGTTGGGGAGGTATTTCTGGTTGATGGTGTGAATTTTTCTGAAAAGGACCAGCAACATGTCATGGCCGATTAAAAACAGAGGGGTGCATTGGGGAGGGGTGGTCATCGTGGTTGCCCAGATCTATGGATGTGCGAACCATTATGCGTGCGACAAATTTCCGGATAATCATTGTGAGAACATGTCGACGGTTTATGCCAAAACGGGCAGTAATTTTGTAGATTACCGCATTCTGCCGTCACAGACTGCTTCCACATCCGTTCAAGCGGTTAATCGAATACCAACCTTACAGATACCAGCCCCTGGTCAGCCCTTGCTATCTCCGGATCATGTACTCAGGGTATGGATCAGTCCATGGATAGATCAAGAAGGTGACCTTAATTCTGGCTATGTCTTTGTCCATCTGCATACCGGGCAGTGGAGTGTGGTCCCATGAAGACATCAAGTTTTCTGTCCCAGTTATGGGAGCTTGATAGCCATGATGAGAACTTGTGGCATAGGCATCATCATTGCTTGCAACTTCTCTCCCTGGAGGATTGTCTTCTGCCTCAAGCGGTCGATGACTGTCTTTTTTTTGACCAGGACCGGGTGGGGATCATCGGCTGTTTTCATCCCCTTGTGGGTTTGAAAGATCTCCATCATGACGACTTGGCTGAATTGCTGGCTTTGGGTATGGATGTGCAGTTACTGGTGCTGCAAGGTGAATTGACGGCCAGGTTGATTACGGCATCTTGCACAAGATCATGGCGAGCATCTGATCATCTTTTATCTGTTCGTGATCGTTGGTTATCGCAAGGGTTAATGATGATGGATGCTGCAGCCTGGTTATCCTGGCATGCATCCCTTCTGGCTGGCCAACCAGCTCTTGCGTATGACCCTACACAGTTACTAATTAAGCAACTTCCCGGGATCAAGCTCGGTGAAACTCGGGATAGTCTGCATTTGATGGGCTCAATGAGTGGGCGCCATGTGCGTCACTTTCCATGGAAGGGGACGCGTCAGCGTGAACTGCCTGGGCTAAATCAAGGCTGCAGCATGGTGGGTAAACAACTTTTTCGCAGGGAAGGTAAAGTCTGGCAAGTAGGAACCTTGAGCATATTTACGCCTGATTTATCGATGGCATTGCCGCGCAGCTGGACAGAGGACAAGTACTGCCGACCTTTGCAGTTGCTGGTCAATATGCCGCTTGGTCTCAATGAGGCAAGAATTCAGACCTTGATGCAAAAGAACAGGGCTAGCCCTTGGGGGCTGGTCTGAACCATTTTCTGTATCTCAATACCAAGGAGTTGCCATGGAAAGGCTAAAGGCTATTTATCGCAAATGGGTTCATGTCGAGTCTGAGGGACAGGCAGGGGATGGAGACGGTAATTTACTGGCTTGCATGCAGGGGCAGCGACCGATTTCATGGTTATTGCCTTACCGCAGCTATCTGGCCTCGGAGGGTTTATTCATCAATGAGGATAGTGTGGGATTTACCTTGATGGCTCAACCAGCCACCGCCTTGAACCTTGAAGATTTTAAAACTCTGGAGAGTTTGTTTAATGGTGCTTATGAGGAGGGCTCTGCGTTACAAGTGACGCTATGGGCACAACCTTATTGTCAGGAAATCCTGGAACGATGGAAGATGGCGCGAGGTCAGGAGTCAGAATCTACCTCTCCGGATTTTTTCCGGTTTTTAGCGGGGCTGCGTTGTCGTTATCTGGCGGGTGCCGATTGGCATAGCCTGTTTCGTGATGAGACGATCCTTCTCAGAGATTTTTCGTTGCTGGTTTCTTTTATTACTCCACGCATGAAATCAAGGTCGACAACCTTGTCTCCACATGAATTGGCTACCTTGCATATGCATCGAGATGCAATTCAGTCTGTATTGCGTTCCGTGCATATGAGCTCGCATATCGTGGATGATCAGGGGTTAGCACGATTGATCAGGAACTGGTTTGCACCTCATAACAATCTTGAAGATGCACCTGAACCTGCTGAGCTCGCAGCGGACATGCCCTTATCAGTACAAATGATACACGATGAATGCAATTTGCAAGTCCGACAGGATCATTTGCAGATGCAGTGGCGGGAAAAAACGGTGAGCTGGATTTCTTTATCAGTAAAAAAATTTGCCGAACATTGGATGGGTATGGCCAATGGCGAATTGATTGGTGGGTTTTTTCACATGCATCAATCCATACCTTGCCCTTTTGCGATAGTGATGAATGCGGTCACGACAGATTCCTTGCAATCACAGACCTTGGCGCACACGCGCTTGTTACGCGCAACACAGATGCGTGATACCGAAGTAGGTAAATACGTGCCAGCCTGGAGAGAAAGGCAGGCAGATTGGCAGCATGTGAGTGAACAACTCGCTGAAGGAAGCAAACTGGTGCGGGTATCTTACCAGGTAGTGGCCTGGAGCCCGCAGGAACGTAAAACGCAAACCTTGCAGGCGATACAGAGTGTATTTGATCGTCTGGGCTGGACGCTGGTTCAAGATCGCTATTGTTTGCCCTATCGGTTGTTATCAGCGCTGCCGATGGCGCTGGGCAGAGAGTTGCAGCATGTGTTGGGTAGGCTACGTTTTCTGAATCTCATGACATCCTGGAACTGTGTTCACGTGACTCCCTGGATAGCGGAATGGAAGGGTAATGTAGGTCCACAACAAGACCCCATGCTGCTGTTGGTCGGGCGCCGTGGGCAATACCTGTTTCTCGATCCTTACCTCAACAACAAAGGTAATTTTAATATTGCGGTAGCGGCGGCCTCAGGTGCTGGAAAAAGTTTTTTTACCCAGGACTATGTCTGTTCCCTGCTCGGTTCGGGGGGACGTGTCTTCATTATCGACTCTGGCGGGTCTTACCAGAACCTTTGTGCTCTGCTGGAAGGTAGTTACATCACCTTTGAACAACCCGTCACGATGAGCCTTAACCCTTTTTCTCATTTGCATGGGCTTACAGCGCAGGAAATTGCACCACATATGCCTATGCTCAAATCACTGCTTGCTACCATGGCCAGTCCCCAGGAATTACTGTCGAGTAAGGAGTTAGCCTTGCTTGAGCAAGCGATTATGGCGGCCTGGCATGCCCATCATGAGCATCTCTCGTTAGAGCATGTCTGTGATCTTCTGCAAAGTTCTTCCCAGGAGTTGGCAAAAGACCTGGCGGTTATGTTGGGGCCTTATACCTGTCATGGCATGTACGGTGAGTATTTTTCCGGTCAGGGCACTATCAATTTTAATAATCGTTTGATTGTCATGGAGCTAGATGCTCTTAATGCTCAGCCTGATCTGCAAAATGTGGTTTTGCTTTTGCTGATGCAGCGTATTACTGAGGCCATGTACCGCAGTGATCGTCAGCAACGCAAGCTCTGCATTATTGATGAAGCGTGGCGATTACTGGGGCGAGGGCATGCAGGTCAGTTTATCGAGGAGGGATACCGTACGGCGCGAAAATACGGTGGTGCCTTCATGACGATTACCCAAGGCTTGCCGGATTATTTTCAGAACAGTACGACCAGCGCATGCTATGCCAACAGTGATTATGTCTTCATGCTCAGGCAAAAAAATGAATCACTGGCCCAGGCTAAAGCAGCAGGACAACTGGTTATCAGCGATTGGGAAGATCGGGTGCTGAGGTCGTTGACGACCGTGGGTGGGCGTTACTCAGAAATAGCTATACGTTCACCGGACGGTCTGGCTGTAGGACGTTTAATTGTCGATCCCTGGACCGAGAAACTGATGTCTACCCGTGCTGAAGATGTGGCAGCCTTAAAACTTGCACAGAAACGAGGCTTGACCCGTGTTCAAGCCATTACTTGCTTGGCGGGCCTGCGTCATGAATGACAGGATCGTTGGGCTAATTCTGGGCATGAATTCATCGGTATTGATGGGGTTGGTTCTGTATGTATCCTTGCATAAACCTGAGATGCCCCTGCAGGTTGTTGATATCGCTGGTGTGATTCAGCAAGAGGTGCAGCATGTAGCTGCCCTCAAGTTGTCTGATAGCCAGAGACAACAACGCGCTGATCAATTCAGTCAGGCCTTATCGAAGAGCATTCATGAGGCAGCTTCCACCTTTTCTGGCCCCATTCTCGTCGCCGCAGCGGTTGTGCAGGGAGGTGAAGATCGTACGGAATGGGTCAAGTTGCGAATGAAGCACTGGATATCTGTTCTGCCCCAAACGGCGCGATGAGGTGGCTAATGACCAACGCAAAGGCAAGTGCTAGGCAACGGGTGCTTCGATACCTGGTGCGATCATGGTTGGCTATAGGCATATTTATGCTGGTAGCCCGAGCTGTGGGGCGATATGTATTTCTAGCTTTTAAATTAACGCCCAGTATCGATGGGCATGTTTTTCTTGTATTTCCTGGTGCTTCTCCACAGCGAGGGGATTTGGTGGCGTTTCATGCGCCAGCCAATCCCTACTATCCACGAGAACTATGGTGGATGAAGTATTTGGTCGGTGTCCCAGGAGACCAGATTGTCCATCGTGGCCGAAAGATATGGGTGGCCGGGGTTTATCGGGGAACAAGTCAGCTGCGATCGCAACAGGATAATCGTTCGCTGGTGATGATCGCTGATGGTGTCATCCCTGCACATTACCAGTTTGTCTGGGGAACACACCCACGCTCACTGGACTCTCGTTATCAAATCATAGGATTGATTCGTGATGATCAGGTTATGGGTCGTGGTTTTCGCTTGTTCTAGGGCGTGGGCTATGACAGAAAATTTGGGGCAAATTGCCCCCGCTTCTCCCATCGTTGAGGCTGATTTTGGCGAGGTAATGCGCAGTATGGCAGTCGCTGAGCGTCAACGTGGTGATTTTAAGGTATGGATAGGGCGGCAGCAGCAACATGTCTATGCCTATATCCAGCGGCCTAAAGGTATCACATTACCAGCATCCGTCCTGTTTAGGCAGCACTGGGTTGATATGAGTCTGCAAATTTCCCAGGAGATCAGGGATGCTGATGGCCGGGTAATGGTACCAGCAGGCACTCGGATTAATCCCCTGCATTATTTGCACTATGGAAAGGTACTGTGTTTTATCAATGGTGATGATCCTGAGCAGGTTAAGTGGTCGGTACGGAGTTGTCCGGACAGGGTGCGGGATCGTCTCATCCTGGTTGAGGGTAACCTCATGAAAATCAGTCACGAAAGTTCTCGTCGATGGTACTTCGACCAATATGGCGTGCTGAGTCGCCGGTTTTCCCTACGCTCTGTTCCGGCCAAGGTTTATCAGCAGGGAGAAGCGATGTTGGTGACCGAGGAACCGGCTAGCGGAGGAGGTCGTCGTGAACTGCCCTAGATGGCTAAGCAGTATGCTGGTGGCAGTGATCCTCATGCCCGCTTATCCCCTGTGCACAGGCAAAATTCCTGATCCGGTGAGTGATATTTGTTGGGATTGTTTCTTTCCGATCGACATGGGGGGAGCTCGCGTCGGCGGTAATGAGCCAGGGCCTGTTACGCCTGCGGTATGTGCCTGTCCTGCGCCACCTCCGGTATTTATAAGGCCAGGGATAGGTATGAGCTACTGGAGCCCTGACCGTGTTGCTGAAGTGGTGAGAACTCCTTTGTGTTCTCCGACTTTGGGAGGCATGGTGCTAGGGCAATTGCCGGTTTCTGATGGAGATGATGTTGGGCGTCAGGGTAGTGGAGGCAATCGTAAGTCGCAGGGGGTTTTTTATCAGGTTCATTGGTTACAGATGCCGTGGTTACAGGCACTAGGTTTGGTGACACCCGGATCGCTATGTCTTAAACAGGAAGCTGCTGATAACTATGTCTGGCTGAGTGAATTCGATCCTCTGTGGGATGATGATCAGTTGGCTTTTGCATTAGCTCCGGAGGCAGTGCTTTTTGCCAACGTGGCCGCTAATGCAGCCTGCACGGCAGACACGCTGGCAGCTGCAGCCACCAATTTCGGGTTGGACAGTTTGTTTTGGTGCTCAGGCGGTCAGGGTGCAGTCTATCCCTTGTCGGGACATAAACAGTATCACACCGGAGGTGTTGATTCAGCGATGAACCTGGTGCATCGCATGACGTTCAAACTGCATCGTATGGGAATGCTGCTTGATACATCGACGTTGGCGGCCATGTGCCAGGATTTACCACAACCCCTGATGCGTAAGGGGCAATACAAGGTTCAGTTTATGTTTCCTGTACCTGATCTTGTTCAGGCTCACGGATTTGGTGTCCCGTCTTCCTTGTTTGAAATGGGTAAAGAGTTTCCGGTTCAAGGCGAAGACTGGTCAATGCTGATCTGGAGGCGCCATACATGTTGCGCATTTTAACGGTAACACTGCTGGCATTAAGTGTTGCATCCGTCGCCCCTGTCATCGCGGCAGAACAGATGGATGCATGGTTGCATAAAGCTGACACTTTGAAGACGGCCACATGGCCTTGGCCGGAACAGCAGCGAGCCCGGCAGGTTCTTCCAAAAATGACCCAGGGCAGCGCTGATGAGATGGATGTCCCCTATGGCTCTACAAGTCCAGGGTCTACGCTGACGTACGAGATAAAACCCCAGCCTGCCATCAAGCCTCATGTTGTGGTGCTGGTCAGTTTTTCACTGCCAGATACGGCATTACAGTCGCTTTATCAGCAACTGCAGCCAGTGCAGGGTCAACTCGTGTTTCGTGGTGCTCCTGCTAATAACTTGCAGCTGATGCAACAACGTCTGCAACGTTTGCAGATCAGGGCAGAGATTGACCCGTGGTGGTTTAGATACCTGCAGGTTACGCAGGTCCCGGCATTTGTATTGCTGCCTTCATCATGGCATCGAGGTCGTTCACATCCAGGAGATGCCGTTTTATTGACCGGCCTGGTAGATATACGCACTGCTTTGGATTTTATGGGTAGAAACAGCTCAGATCAACGTGTGCAAGTAGCGGTGACTGAACTGCTAGGGAGATTATCGCATGATTAAATGGATGTTTCTGATCATGACTAACCTGCCCGTAATGGCAGGTTGGGATCAGTCCCTCTGTGAGGGCAAAGATTGCTTGCAGCAAGGTGTGACAGGTGCTGAGGCTAATGCCTCCTTGGCTCAACTGCAAACCGGAGGCGGTTCTATTCAGGTGGACCCTTGTCAGAGGGTGCAGGCATCAGGGAGAAGGTCATGTGGTGGGCAGGTATTTTTCGGGGTTCCATCATTTCCTGCCAGTACATCAGCCCTCCAGATGAGGGCTCAGCAACAACTTCCCCAATCAGGACTATCTTGGGTGGCGGCTGGAGCTGGTAAGTCAGTAGCCTTAAGGCCCGGGCCGGGATCGCCAGAATTAATGCAGGTGATGTTGGCCAAAAAAGCGGCTCATACCCAAAGTGTACCCTGTGCTAATGCCAGTTGCTGGCAAGGATTATTGCCTGTACAAACAGCGAGTCCAGGAGCGCTACCGAGGACGGCAACCTATCTGGCTCTCATGCAATCTATGCAAAATCAAATGGATCCGGTGCATATGACCGTATTTCAGGGGCAGTATGCCGAGTGTGTAGATGCAGGGACGCTGGTAGGGTCGAGTAAATGCTGTTCAGGAGGTAGGGGGGCTCTACAAACTTTTTGGAAACAGTCCTGCTCATCGACGGAGCTGAGTATTCAACAAGCTAAACAGGATGATCGAGCCAGCTACCTAGGGGGGTGGAGTAGTTGTTCGGTTAAATTGCCTTGGGGTGGGTGTCTGAAATGGCTGCATCATGAGGCATTTTGTCTATGGCCTGGTGTACTGGCGCGTATCATTCAGGAGCAAGGGCGCGCGCAATGGGGGCAAAAGGTAAGTCCACCCTGTGCAGGAT